>CALFUK010000047.1 GCA_937929945.1 uncultured Saprospiraceae bacterium | reverse complement strand
CGTATACTCCGCTTGGTCAACATCAATGAATTCAAGCGCTACCAGACAGCGCCTGTCTTGAGGGTGTCATCTAAGGCCTTTGGGATGGGGAGGCGTATGCCTATCGTGGGGAAGTATTTGAGTTGAAGAGTTGCTTATGCTCTCCCAAGAATAAGGGGGTAATCTAATAAAGTACATAGAGCCCAAGTGAATGAATGTTGTTTATGTTTGTTGACGGGTACCACGAATAAAGACGTAACTATCTGGAATGTCTTACAAGCAGAAAAGTAATGAAGCTGTGTAAAGGATTAAAATAGTTCTCTTGTAAATCGGTAATTTACCCTGAAATTAAGCCGTATGAAACGTCTAATCCATAAATCATAAAAACACCCAAGGAGATGATTAAAACTATGTAATTTCAGATCGGTATCCAGTTCCTAAATTTAAACACATGAAAAACTCACGAAGATCATTCATCAAGAAAAGCAGTACGGGAGCTTTGGGCCTGTCACTCTTACATGTATTGGAATCATGTGCGACTGATGTCGTAACTGAGAGACCGATTGATTTAGAAATCTATGCGACGGACTGGGGCTATGCAGGAACGAAAGAAGCTTTCTTTGCCGATGCCGCTGCTGTGGGTTATGATGGGGTAGAGGTCTGGGTACCTCAGGATGATAAGGAGGCAGATCAACTAGAAGGCTTAGCTGATGAGTATAATCTAAAACTCGGTTTGCTGGCGGGGAATCAGGGGGATACAGTAGAGAGTCACTTAGATTACTTCAAGCAGTCGATTGCTAAAGCCTTACGTTTAGAACCTGCGTTCATCAACTGTCATGCGGGCAAAGACTATTTTACTTTTGATCAGAATAAAGGATTTATAGAGCATACCATAGAAGAGTCTGAGCGATCCAAGACGCCTATTTATCATGAGACGCATCGTGGGAGAATTCTATTTTGCACACCGGTAGCTATTGAGTTTTTGCAGGCATATGAGTCATTTGATGTGACTCTCGATATCTCACACTGGTGCTGTGTGCATGAGTCTCTACTGCAAGATCAAGCAGCTGTTATAGACCAAGTGTTAGAGCGGACGGGGCACATTCATTCTCGAGTGGGATTTGCGGAAGCGCCCCAAATCCCTGATCCATCTGACCCTCAGTTTGAGCAGGCGGTGAATGCGCATTTCGCTTGGTGGGATAAAGTGGTCAAGCGAAAGTCAGAGGCCAATCAGAAATTGACCATGACCACGGAGTTTGGTCCCAAGCCGTATATGTGGACCCACCTGGGTTCAGCAGAGCCACTAGCAGACGTCTGGGAAATCAATGTCCTGATGAAGGATCTCTGGGTGAAAAGATATGGCTTATATTGAGTAAATGGCCGCATGGATCATCACAATCAGCACAGTACTCATCGTCTATTATTTGGATCGATGGGAGAATCGCTACATTCAGTCTGTCTTCGATTGGGTACCTGCGATCTTGTTAGCCTATCTTATTCCTGCCCTCGTGTCCATGGTCGTAGACTTGGATTTAGCACAAGATGGCATTCATCAATACAGTAAGGATTACTTCATTCCACTGGCTATAGTAGCCGTGATGAGTAGTTTATCCATGGCTCAGCTTAAGCTGATTGGGTGGAAGCCCATTCTATTATTTGTCTCTGGATCTTGCTGGATTGCTTTATTCCCTGTCATCTTAGTTTTTGTTTTTTTTGATCATGCGCTGGTACAGGAGCTGATGATCGAGGGATTTTACTGGCAGGGCATCCCACCGATCGTAGGGAGCTGGATCGGGGGGAGTACCAGTCAGTTAGTTTTGAAGGAAGCAGTGGATTGTCCAGAAACTATTTTTTTAAGTGTATTAGTCATGGATAATATCTTGGTGAATGTCTGGACGGTCATGATGTTTCAAGGCATTAAAAAGAGTGCTTGGTTCAATCGCATCTTGGGTATTGATGATCTATCGATGCCCGAGGATATCACAATGAGAGATGACCGAGCTAAACTTCATGTACTAATTTCATTTGCCATTTTACTTGGATTGGTTCTGCTCGTAAATGTATTCATGGTTAGCTTCATCACGAAAGTGATCGTGCTCTCGCTGATTGGTTTGCTCGTGAGCCATCTCATTCCAATCTGGAATTATCAATTCTCACTTCAGCTGGGGAGTATTCTGATTCTTGTGGTCATGGCTGTGCTAGGATTAAAGTTGACATTTGACGGGATGACTTTCGAGTTGGGGTTCTTTTATTTTCTGATTTTCTGGCTGGTCAGTCATTTCTTTATCATGCTATTGGTCGCTAAGCTTTTGAATCTCAATGCTGCATGGGTACCAATAGCAAGCATGGCTAACGTAGGTGGCATAGCCACAGCTCCTGCGGTGACGGCGGCATACAATAAGGAATGGATGCCACACGCCATTATCTTAGCTATTCTGAGTATGGCGACCGGCACAGTCTGGGGCTTACTGACGATTTATCTGCTTCAGGCAATTATCTCTTGACCCGTGTTAAGGGTGTATGTCAACGATGGGAGGAAATAAGAGAAGGTATGAATTCTATTAAGTCTGGTTCGAAAACACTAAGCTAAAGCTAAAAAATCTGTGAATGGATTGATGAGAATAAGCTGTAGATTAGAGAAGGATTTTTTTCATTTAAATAGCACAATATGATCAGACGTACATTCCTACAGCATTCTGCAGTTGTCAGCTTGGGCTTTTTAGGCTTAGCGAGATGTGTGTCATCGGGCCCCTCGCGCACAGAGCTATTTCGCTACGGAGCACTTCAGAAAGATCCAGCTGGATACTTAGACCTACCGCCTGGATTTACGTACCAGATCATTGCTAAAGGTGGGAGCACTATGAGCGATGGATTGCTTCTCCCGGGTATGCCAGATGGCATGGCAGCCTTCCCTGGCGCATCTGGTAAAATCATCCTCATCAAAAATCATGAGCTCAGCCCTAAGTCATATAGGTATGGTGCCTTTGGCGATCAGAATGAGCGCCTGAGTCAGTTAGATCAGTCTAAGCTATACGACTATGGCCGAGGAGAGATACCCAGCCTGGGCGGTACATCCACACTGATCTACGATGAGTCATCAGGTCAGGTCGAGCTAGAATATCTATCATTGGCAGGTACGAATCGCAACTGCGCCGGAGGACCGACGCCTTGGGGTAGCTGGATCACCTGCGAGGAGGATGTCTCTAAGTCCAGCGAGGTAGCAGAGCGGGATCATGGCTATAATTTTGAAGTCGTCGCTTCTGAAACGATGATGATGTCAGAGCCGATCCCGATTAAAGCTATGGGAAGGTTTAATCATGAGGCCATCTGTGTCGATCCGAACACCGGAATTGTCTACCAGACAGAAGACAGAGGAGACTCGCTGATCTATCGCTATCTTCCTCATGAGCGAGGTGTCTTGCAGAAAGGAGGCAGACTGCAAGTCCTGTGCATCAAGGATGCTAAGAGCTTAGACACCAGAAACTGGAATGAGAGAAGTTTTGAGCTGGCAGAGTCGAGAGAAGTCTACTGGATGGATATAGATGGTGTGGAGTCGCCCGAAGATGATTTGAGATACAGAGGCTATGATCAGGGTGCGGCCAGATTTGCCAGAGGAGAGGGGATGTGGTACGGTCAGGGAGAATTGTTTTTCGCGTGTACCAGCGGTGGGCCTGATGAATTAGGTCAGGTCTTCAAGTATATACCCAGTCCACATGAAGGGACTGATCAGGAATCCGACAAGCCAGGGCAGCTCATCTTGTTTGCCGAATCTGATGACCGGCACATTCTTAAAAATTGTGATAATCTTACAGTAGCTCCATGGGGTGACGTCATCCTGTGTGAAGACCATAAGGACGCTTATCTGAGAGGGATCACCCCAGAGGGACAGATCTATACCTTAGGGCATAATGTAGGTCATAAGTCAGAGTTTGCTGGAGCTACATTTTCACCTTCGGGCCAGAGACTATTCGTGAACATTCAGGGACCTGGACATACACTGGCCATTACTGGACCCTGGGCGGAGCGTCGTGATTTAAGTTAATAAAGTCTATGGTATGATCACCTTGGGGTCAGCTATTCTTTTTCCATTAGACCTTTTTCTTAGAATAGTAATCTAAGCTACATTGAAGTAAAGTTCTAATTCTTTCAAAGTCTCTGCTGTCTTCTGGAGGTCTTTGATGACTTGACCACTTTCTAATAGAATAATGCGGTCTGACACTTCTGTGACCTGACTCAGGTCGTGACTGGAGATAAGGATGGTCTTATCTGGATCGCTGATGGACTTGATGATGTGCTTGAGCCTGATCTGTGTAGTGGGGTCCAGATTAGCGAATGGTTCGTCCAGGATGATTACTTCTGGATCGCCGATGAGGGCGCCGACAATGCCTGTCTTCTTTTGATTACCCTTGGATAGATCCCGAATGTATTTTTTGACACCTCTGATTTCTTGATTAAATAGTTCATCGAATTGTAAGAGGAATTGGTCCAGGTGGATCTGGCTGATCTGATGCAGCTGAGAGATGAATGTGAAGTACTCATCAGGCGTATAGAAATCTAAGAGAAACTGCTCTGAGATGTAAGAACCGGTGTATGATTTCCATAGCTCTGATGCAGAGACGTCTTCGTCTTTTGAATAGGCTGTGCCAGTATCTAAGCGGATGAGATCAAGTATGGCATTGAATAATGTTGTCTTTCCCGCACCGTTATTGCCCACGACACCGATGATCTCGCCTTTGTGACAGGCTAAATTTTCGATTTCCAGGGCTGTCTGACCTTGATACGTTTTTTTGACTTGTTCTAATCTGATCATTAGGTGGTGCTGCTAAAGGCGTTGACTAATTTATATTTTTTCTTCTGTAATGCTTTCACGACTTGACGGACTAATAACTTGTGGCATAAGATACCTGCTATGCCTATGGCCGCTAAGATGACCAAGCCAAAATGATCATAACCAAGTAGAGAAAATGGCAAATGGATGAGTATCGGTATGACTATGATGGGAATCATCACAATGAAATGTGCGATTGAGAAGCCTTCATAATTGAAGAAGCCCGACGCATTAGCATCTATCCGTTTTGAAAAGTAAATACCCAGCCAGATGTAAATGAATGTCACTACGCCTACACAATAAAATACGATGCAGCTATTACTCCACAAAATGAGAGAGTCTATGAATGCTAATGGCAATGATATGAAATACAAAATAATACACGACGCAGCTAATAGATAATACTTAGCCAGTATATAATCCTCAAGCTCAATTTTATGCGTCATCAGAAGATTGAAGTGCTGGCTGTTCCATGAGAATATTAACTGTCCATAATTGAGCATGAAGGAACCCGTCATAAATAAGCTGGATATGATCAGGAAGAAGATGCTTTCTTTAATATCCTCAAGCCACAACAGAACATAGGGGACGAGTGCCAAGCTCATAATCAGAAATAGTTTCGCCCGCTTATTGCGCCATATCATATTGATCTCTAATTGTATAAGCTGACTAACTTTGCTTCCTTTGGTCAAGAATGGAAGGCCAATTGTTGCTGATGCGAATTTTGCATTAGACTTTTGATGATCCTCCAGGTAGGTGCTATCCCTCAAGACTCGATAGACGATTGATATAATCGCAGTCAGCACAAGAAAAGGAATGCTAACAAGTGCTGTTGAATAAATATTTACCATGACATCAGATAGAAACCCTGAGATGCTAAGCCATCCCTTATATTCTGCTAAGATCAAAACCAGTAATACGGCTATGATAATGTAAGTGACGACTGGTTGCTTAAATGATTTAATGTATAACCAGAAGCTAATGAAGTGATTTAAGTAGATGAGACACAGCATTGTCAATAGCCACATTATAGAACCAGCAGCAGTCATATCTGGTAGCACTTGAATGAAGAAAAATGGGATGATGACAAATAGAGGTAAGAGATTATAAAAATTAAATATTGATCTCACCAGTAAGTATCTGATCAAGCTTAGTTTCTTAATATTCAATGTCAAATACTTAGTGATTGAAATAACTGGAAACTTCTGAATGAGATATCTGACCACCAGATCTATGGCCAAGTAAGATGCAAAGAGACCACCAAATTTGTGAATGATATCTTGCTCTGGATAATATTCTGCAATGATGAAGCTGGCAGCGAAGCCAACCACCAAAGCATTAATCAACATGTAAACACCCAAAAACCCCAATAGGATATTGATGCCTAAACCCTGCTTAAAAGTGGGGGATCTCCTAAATTCTAACCACTGTGCCCTCAAAAGTTTTCTAATCATCAGTAAAGTCTTCAAGCCCAAGATAAATAAAAATAAAGATTCATAGCTTTGCTTCATGACGAATCAAGAACTCATAGATGCTACGCAAGCATTCGTAAAGCACACACTGCATGAGGCTGAAGGTGGCCATGACTGGTGGCACATATACCGAGTCTGGAAGATGGCAGGTCGGATAGCTGATGCCGAGTCCGTGGATCGATTAGTGGTGGAGCTGGCAGCACTACTGCACGATATCGCTGACCCTAAATTCTATGATGGTGATGAGTCCGTCGGCCCTCGAATGGCGAGAGCGTTTTTACAAGAGCAAGAGGTCGATCCTTTCATCATCGATCATGTAGTCAATATCATCAAGCACATGTCATTCAAAAATAGCTTGGAGGAGCAACGCTTCAGCTCAAATGAAATGGAGGTAGTGCAGGATGCTGATCGGCTGGATGCCATCGGAGCGATTGGCATTGCCAGAGTATTCAGTTTTGGTGGGCATAAAGGCAATCCCATTCATGATCCGACTCAAAAGCCGAAGCTAAATATGACCAAGGAGGAATACAAAAAGAGTCAAGGTACATCCATCAATCATTTCTACGAAAAATTATTTTTACTAAAGGATATGATGAATACTGCAACTGGAAAAGCGATGGCTCAAGCTAGGCATGACTTCATGCAGGATTATGTCGATCAGTTTTACCAAGAATTTGAAGGGCTTAGATAGCTCAGACAATCTATGGCTATGTCCGACCCGATACATGGATACCACACATATCTATTATATCTTTGATCGAATTAACTATCACGATCCATGTCAACAGAAGTATATCAGTTAAGGAGGGCAAACTGGCGTTATTTGTGCTATGCGATTTACGCGATGGTCATGTGTACCATGATGCTATTCAGCTGTTCTCAGTCGGAGGGTGATGATCCCTTTTCTGAGCTCACTATCAGTGACGACCAAGCTGCCGTGACCGCCGTCAGCTGCACGGGCCAGCCCAATAATTATACCCTCAGTGTCACCATTGCCAGCCCTGATACTGGATGCGATCAATATGCAGATTGGTGGGAGGTATTGACGCCCGATAGCACGCTGATCTACCGCAGGATCCTTGGTCACAGCCATGTGGATGAGCAGCCTTTCGCCCGAAGTGGCGGTGTGGTCGATGTCGGAGCTGATGAGTTTATCTACGTCAGAGCGCATATGAATAATTCAGGTTATGGCTCATTAGTATTTAGTGGTACGGTGAGAGATTCGCTGCGTCCCGATACCTTACAGGCCAGCTATGCTAGTGGCTTAGAGGCGGCGGCTCCCTTGCCAACTAATTGTGCTTTTTAATCTATAGATAGAGTATTTACGCTTTTGTAAAGTGTAGAATAGTATACATCTACTATTGACATCCATGGTCAATGTGCTCGAGTACCGATCAGCCCTCTGAGAAATTGTGTCGGTTTTTTACTCGGGATGAGCATCGGCACCTCTGCTATATACTCTCGGTAGGCTGTGCCAAACTGCCTGATCAGCTTAGCCTCTTCCAGCTTGCTCCCAATGAACACATACATGGTAGATAGCAGTGCGAATACTAAGTAATAAGAGGAGTTAAACAGCAGCCACAGCCCCCAGATCATGAAGAGAGAGCCAAGGTAGAAAGGGTGGCGCACTGTCTCATAAATGCCATCAGAAATCAGTCGTTTTTCTTCTTCTTTCTTCATGGCTGTCCCTGCGAATTCTTGCGGGGTGAACCACTTAAAAGTAGCCTTGTGGATAACTACCCCAAAGAGAATCAGGACCACGCCTAAGATGCTCATCACAGAGTATAAGCCTGAAAAAGCACTGTGATGATAAAGGGAGAAAACAATAGGTGTAATTGTCAAAATAGCAATCAGGTTATACAGAATGCGGTAGCCTCGAAAATCTGTATAGCGCTTGATCCAGTGGCTGGTCAAAAAACTATGGACTGCATAGTAGATGATAATATAAAGAGAAAATACAGTCAGATTCATATAGCATTATTATTATGATGCAGCACGGATCAGCTACTGGCAAAACTGATATCTTCCATCAAGACGGCTGCTTCACCTGACACATGCCTGTTACCCAGAGGTAAAGTATCAAATCAAAATCGAAAACCGCCTATAATTGAAATATTAAGCTGACATTTGCTCGCATGTCAGTAAAGAATAGATCGATCGTTTTCATCTTCATCACCGTCATGGTCGATGTCATCGGATTCGGGATTATCATACCTGTGATGCCGACGTTGATAGAAGAGCTGACTGGACAGGGCATCAGCGAGGCTTCTGCCTACGGAGGATTGTTGATGGTCTCTTTTGCGTTGATGCAGTTTTTATTTTCTCCTGTGCTGGGTGAGCTGAGTGACAAGTATGGCAGGCGACCGATCATCCTGATCAGTCTCTTAGGCTTATTCTTTGACTACCTCTTGCATGCATTTGCCCCGACGATTCTGTGGTTATTCATTGGGCGGATACTGGCAGGCATTTGTGGAGCTAGCTATACCACAGCTAATGCCTACATAGCTGATATATCCACACCAGCAGAGAAAGCTAAAAACTTTGGCTTACTAGGCGCTGCCTTTGGTTTTGGATTTATCATTGGACCTGCCATCGGCGGGATCTTTGGTAATATTGATGTGCGTTTACCTTTTTTTATTGCAGCAGGATTATCGCTCGCTAATTTTTTATTTGGTCTTTTCTTCGTGCCAGAATCCTTGGATAAGAGTAACAGGCGAGAGCCTGATTATCGCAATATGATTCCCGGTGTCGCCATAGCTCACGTGAGCAGGTTTGCGGGTTTGGGACTGCTCATATTTGCTCTCTTCTTAGCTAATGTAGCAGGCCAAGCGCTGCCCGCCATTTGGTCTTTTTTCACCATGGAGGTCTATGATTGGAATGAGGCTCAGATTGGCTACAGCCTCAGCTTTGTCGGTTTATTAGTCGCCGGTGTGCAGGGAGGTTTGATTGGTATTTTTGTGAAGAAGTTTGGCCAAGAGATTGTCATCATCGGAGGATTTATGCTCTGGTCAGTGGGTATGTTCTTATTTTCCTTTGCCTCTCAGTCGTGGATGCTCTACGCCATCTTGATCCCGTATGCTCTAGGCGGGGTAGCAGGGCCTACCTTACAGGGCCTACTGTCTAATTCTGTCTCTGTGAAAGAGCAGGGTAATCTGCAGGGAGCCATCACCAGTATCATGAGCATTACGACCATTATTGGACCAGCCATCGCTACATCTTTATTTTATTTCTTCACTCATGATGAAGAGCAGCATTATTTTCCAGGTGCCCCATATACAGCTGCCGCCATCATCCTGATCGCAGCGACCACTTGTGTAGTGATTGGTTTGAAGAGGTTTAAGCTTAATGGTTCTCAGACAAAAGATCAGTCTCATCTTCAGTTGTAAGAATGGGCCTAATATATCGGACTAATCCAGTATTAATTTCCCGAAAAAGGAATATTTGTCTCTTATAGTTTAGATTAATCAGAAATAAAAGAATATTATAGCGTTTTAATCGACAGTACTGGAATATTAGTGCTGGATCTTTAGCACTATAATGAGAAACTGCAAGAAAAAGAGAACTGATTCCATAAAGAGATACGTACCCTGGCTTCCGGGTATTTTTATCGCTATCATCCCCAAGTGTCCATTCTGCATCATGGCTTATTCTGGAGCTGTCACACTCTGCAGTGGGACCAGTATTTATCCTAATGCAGGGTCACTTACCTCTGTCATGACCATCTTACTATCAGTGATTATTATAGCTGGTATCCTGCTTAACTTCAGAGGTGTGAAGACGCTATACTCTTTATTTATTTCGCTTTTTGGGATCAGTCTTATCATTGGGAGTCAGCTGGTCTTTATGGACTCATACATATACACGGCTGGAGCTGTGATCCTGATATTCGGGATCTGGACGAATGGCAGCATGAGTTATTTCTATCGCAGATTCATTGACAAATTGAGATATATTTTTCTAAACACTAATAAGCAAAAACTATGATTGCAGAACCATTTGGTTATTCTTCGCCACAGAGTTTAGATGAAGCATATGCATTGCTTCATGAACATGGAGATGATGCCAAAATACTTGCGGGTGGGCACAGCCTGATCCCTATGATGAAGCTGAGATTTGCAGCGCCGACTCATCTGATAGACATTAACAAGATTCCTGGATTGTCTTATATCAAAGAAGAAGATGGCTTTCTGAAAATAGGAGCCATGACCAGAGAAGTTGATTTAGAAGAGTCCGACATCATAAGCAGTAGGTATCAAATATTTACTGATGCTTCTAAATTAATCGCTGATCCCCAAGTCAGAAATTTTGGCACCATAGGTGGTAACATTGCCCACGGTGACGCGGCCAATGATCATCCTGCTGTTATGATGGCCCTTGATGCGGAGGTCGAGATCTCTGGACAGGATGGTAAACGGTCTGTCTCCATCAACGAATTTTTTCACGGATTCTATACCACCGCTGTACAGCATGGCGAAATCCTCACTGAAATCAGGATACCTGCCGCCAGTGGTCATTTTGGCTCTGCCTATCACAAAGCAGAACGTAAAGTAGGTGACTATGCTACTGCAGGAGTCGCAGTCGTGATACGAGTCGATGATGGAGGTATCTGTACTAAAGCTGGTATCGGACTGACGAATGTCAATGCAGTACCCATGCGCGCCATAAGATCTGAAGAAGCCTTAGTCGGATCTATGCTCAGTGCAGGTGACATAGCTAAAGCTGCTCAATATGCAGCAGAAGATTGTAATCCGTCTTCTGATCTGCGCGGCGATGAAGATTATAAGCGCCACTTGGTAAGCGTGATCACGAAGCGTATGATTAATCGAGCCTTAGAAAGGGCAAAATAATGATGAAGGCTATAGTACACTAAGTAGGATACCGATTCTATGAATCAAGCTTAGTGATATGAAGACAGACATTCAGATCTCTAAATTTAAACATATGAAACGTCTATGACGTAAATAATTAAGACACCCAAGTGGATGATTGAACTTAGTTATTTGCAGATTGACATTTCGCCTTAAAATGTAAACGTATGAAAACAGTCACATTAAAAATAAACGGAACGGAGCATACGGCTGAAGTATCACCGCGTACGCTGCTCGTCCATTTGATCAGAGAAAATTTTTCTATGACGGGCACCCACATTGGATGTGATACCTCCAGTTGTGGCGCTTGCACCATTCTCATAGATGGGAAATCAGCCAAGTCATGTACGATCCTGGCTGTCCAGGCCGATGGTACAGAAATCATCACTGTCGAAGGCTTAGCTACAGCCGAAGGCCTACATCCCATCCAAGAAGGATTCCACTTGAATCATGCGCTGCATTGTGGATTCTGCACAGCGGGAGTCATGCTTCGAGCTGTCGAACTACTGGAGAAGAATCCGAACCCGACAGAGGAAGAAATCAGATGGGGAATTTCAGGTAATCTATGCAGGTGTACAGGGTATAATAATATTGTCAAAGCCATTCAGTGGGCATCGGCTAAGATGCAAGGCAAAGAGTTGCCTTCGACAGAACCTGTATTTGTATAACATTAACTTAACCAAGAAATTAATTTTCAAATGATAAAATGTAAAACTTCAAAAGAGATTGGTGGCATGGGCCACTCCAAGAAAAGAAAAGAAGATGCACGATTCATACAGGGGAAGGGTAATTATGTGGATGATGTAAAATTACCAGGCATGCTGTATATGGATATCGTGAGAAGCCCATATGCATACGCTAAGATAAAAAGCATAGATAGCTCTAAGGCACTGGAGATCCCAGGCGTAGTCGCAGTCGTGACGGGTAAGGATCTGGAAAAATACAACCTGCATTGGATGCCGACATTGATGTCTGATACGCAGATGGTACTGCCTACAGATACGGTCATGTATCAAGCGCAGGAAGTAGCTGCAGTGATCGCTACCGACCGGTATATTGCCAGAGATGGAAAAGAAGCCGTCATTGTAGAATACGAAACCATGAAGCCACTCATGGATCCCTTTGATGCCTTGGATCCGGAGGCACCCGTATTAAGATCAGATAAGGAAGGCAAAACGGACAATCACATCTGGCACTGGGAAGTGGGGGACAAGGAAAAGACGGATGATATATTTAGTAATGCAGACATTACAGTCAAGCAGCAGATGCATATACCGAGAATCCACGTGGCTTCCATCGAGACTTGTGGCTGCGTAGCTTCATATGACAAGGTGGAGAATCACCTCACTATGTACATGAC
The DNA here is from genome assembly GCA_937929945.1 of uncultured Saprospiraceae bacterium. Taxonomy (GTDB): domain Bacteria; phylum Bacteroidota; class Bacteroidia; order Chitinophagales; family Saprospiraceae; genus CALFUK01. Next base: position 28,205 of record CALFUK010000047.1, on the reverse strand, counting down.
GACCCAGGCGCCTCATGCCATCCGTACAGTTATCGCACTAGTCGCAGGGCATGTCGGCTTGACAGAGGAAAAAATTAGAGTGATTTCTCCAGATATCGGTGGAGGATTTGGTGGTAAGGTACCTGTGTATCCAGGTTACGTCATTGCCATTGCCGTATCGTTTTTGACTGGTTCTCCCATCAAGTGGATCGAAGACAGGAGTGAAAATCTTCAGGCTGATTCATTCGCCAGAGACTATCACATCACTGCGGAAATGGCTGGGACTAGTGATGGCAAAATACAAGCGACTCGCTTTAAGGTTTTAGCAGATCACGGATATACGGATGCCTCTGCTAATCCGTCTAAGTTTCCGACTGGATTATTCTCTATCGGTACGGGCTCCTATGATTATGGTGCCGCCTACATGGAAGCTGATGCTGTCTATACGAATAAGCCTCCCGGTGGTGTGGCCTATCGATGTTCCTTCAGAGTGACGGAAGCCGTTCATGCCATCGAGCGTATGACAGATATGTTCGCTAAAAAGGCAGGCAAAGATCCTGCGCAGTTAAGAATGGAGAACTTCATTAAGAAAGAAGACTTTCCTTGGGCATCGCCCACTGGATGGTCTTACGATAGTGGAGACTATCATGCAGGCCTTAAGCTGGCTATGGATACTGTCGGATACGATGAGCTGAGAATAGAGCAAGCTCAACTAAGAAAAGAAGGTAAGTTAATGGGTATCGGGATATCTACATTTACAGAAGTCGTCGGGGCAGGACCATCCAAGGATTTTGATATTCTCGGCATTAAGATGTTTGACAGTGCTGAAATCCGGGTACACCCCACAGGCAAAGCAATAGCCCGATTCGGGACTAAATCACAAGGTCAAGGACATGAGACGACTTATGCTCAGATCATAGCAGAAGAGTTAGGCATACCGATGGAGCACATTCAGATAGAAGAAGGCGATACCGATACAGCTCCATATGGACTGGGTACTTATGCCAGTCGGAGTACACCGACTGCGGGTGCCGCTGCAGCGATGGCAGCCAGGAAGCTCAGAGATAAAGCCAAGAAAATTGCAGCTCATCTATTAGAAGTGAGTGAGCAGGATTTAGAGTGGGAGCCTGGTAAATTCTTCGTGAAGGGTGCGCCAGAGAAAGTCAAAACGATACAAGAAATCGTCTTCGCTGCCTACACAAATCATCCAGAAGGTATGGAAGGTGGATTCGAAGCGACCCATTATTATGATCCACCTAACTTGACATTTCCATCAGGTGCGTATATATGCGTCGTTGATGTTGACCCAGAGACTTGTGACATTAAGGTGAGACGATTCGTAGCGATTGACGACTGTGGTAATATCATCAATCCCATGATCGTCCAAGGTCAAGTGCACGGTGGATTGACGCAAGGTATTGCACCAGCTATGTATGAGGAATTAATTTATGACGAAGCTGGTAATATCTTGAATGGTACCTTCATGGATTATCTGGTGCCGACGGCGGTAGAATCTCCAAACTGGGAGACGGGGCACACAGTGACTCCTGCACCGCATCATCCGATAGGCGCTAAAGGTGTCGGTGAGTCACCCACAGTGGGCGCGCCACCAGCTATTGTCAATGCGATCGTAGATGCTGTGGCACATTTAGGCATCAAGCATTTAGAGATTCCCGTTACGCCGTTCAAGCTGTACAAAGAATTGAAGGCGGTTGGCTATTTTAACCAACAAGAAGCATAATTATTAAATTGAATTTAGGGCTCAGCACTTAGAGTGATAAGTGCTGAGCTTCTTTATAGCCTAAACATTATAAATGAATACATTAATCGAAAAAGAATTTGATATACAGCAACCTATCGATGTGGTATGGAAGAGTCTGTCTGATCCTGAAGATATCGTGGTGTGTGTGCCAGGTGCTGCTATCACAGAGAAGCTAGACGATCGTAATTATAAAGGCGAGGTCGTCACTAAGTTCGGGCCCATCAAAGCGAAATATGCAGGTGATATAGAAATCGTAGAATTAGATGAGGCCAATCGAAAAATGGTCTTGAAAGGGCGCGGCCTGGATAGTAAGGGGAAAGGCAGTGCTGATATGATCATGAACGGGACGCTGACTGAAGTAGATGGTAAAACCAACGTCAAGTTTAGCATGGATATTACCATTGTCGGTATGCTGGCACAGTTTGGATCAAGACTGATCAATGATGTATCTGACCAATTGCTGAATCAATTCGTTGCTAATTTTCGAAAAAAACTAACCTCTGCTGCACCTGCGGCTGCGGTGAGTTCATCAACTGAAAGTGTGTCTTCTCAGCCTGCTTCTGGCTCAAGTGCATCGAGCAATGGGACGGCTGAAGGAAGTGCTCCTGTCACTGATCAAGTAGCACCAGCAGCTGATAATGCCAAGGCAGCGGTGGCATCGAAACCAGCTCCGCCCGTAGAAGAAGAAATGGATAATGCATTAGATGCGACGAGCTTGGTGGGGACTGTCATCAAGAGTGTTTTTGGAGGCATCATTGATTTTTTCAAGGGCTTATTTGGAGGAAAATCCTAAGCATCGATGTTTGAAAATCCCAAAGATTTAATCCCGGCGATCGATGAGCTGGGCTACGTCATCGAAGAAGAGTTAGCGACAGTATTATTCCTCTTACTGAAATTAGAAAAGCCTTTATTACTGGAAGGCAATCCTGGTGTGGGTAAAACCCAAATTGCTTACATCTTGTCAGATCTCATGGGCTATGACTTGGTCCGCCTGCAATGTTATGAAGGCCTCGATGTGAATAATGCCATCTATGAGTGGAACTATCAGAAGCAATTATTAGCGATCAAGATTCATGAAGGAGGCCAAAAAAGTGAAAAGGAGAAAGAAGATTTGATTTTTGGAGAAGACTATCTTTTGAAGCGGCCTTTGCTTAGAGCCATTGACTCTGAAAAGCGGATGGTGCTCTTAATCGATGAGATAGATCGATCTGATGAAGAATTTGAAGCCTTCTTATTAGAGCTATTGTCCGACTTCCAGATCAGTATTCCAGAGCTGGGTACCATTAAGGCCATCCATAAACCGATTGTTATTTTAACCTCAAATCGAACCAGGGAGCTAAGCGATGCATTAAAGAGGCGATGTCTATATCACTGGGTAAATTACCCAAGTATGGAGAAAGAATTAAAAATCATCAAAAAGCATATCCCTCATATCGAAACAGCCCTGGCAGAACAAATCGCATCCTATGTCCAAAAAATGCGTAATTTGAAATTGGACAAAGCACCTGGCATAGCAGAGACCATCGACTGGGCTAAAGGGATAGCCGTTTTACAACGAGAGGATGATCCCATTTACAGTAGTTTGTCTTGTCTGCTGAAGTCCGAGCACGATATGAATGTGGTCACGTCAGAATTATTTAGTTAACCATAAAAATCACCCAATATGTCACTGAAAGAATATGAAGATTTAGATAAAATCAGAAAGGAAGCTGGAGAAAAAAGCAGAGCTCATTATAAATCCTTAGACTTACCAGGAGCGCGCAATACGAATGTTGATACGGATGCAGCGCGAAAGCGTATCGCCGATATGAAAAAAGAAAGAGAAAAGCCAAATCACGAGTAAGGCATCATTGGATCATTATTCTAATTACCATTCATTCTCAGAAGCACTGGTAGGCTTTTCTCAAGCAGCACGACGACATGGCTTGAGTACAGGCATACAGTGCACGAAGGAGGCAGTCGCATCTGCATTAGAGGGTCTCTGGCTAGATAAAGACCAATTCAGCTATGCGCTTTGCTCCCTCTTTGCCCACAGTGTGGAAGAGAAGCAGCTCTTTGTACCCATTTATAATCGGTACTGGAGACAACGAGGTACGCGCATCAATGACAAACGAGACTATAAAAACAAAAAAACCGTCAAGAAACAATCTGTGAATTCTGCTGTTATGGTCGGTACGGGCCAGCAAGATTCTTCCGAAGAAACGGTGGAATCCAAAACTACGACAGGATCTAACAGCAAAGAAACGCTCAAGAAAACAGATTTTTCCAAGCTCAATGTCATTCAAGAAAAACAACTCGAAATTCTATCTGAGAAGCTGGTCTCTGAAATGAGCCTGAGGATTAAGCGGCGACGTAAGAAGATGCTTCATGGCCAAATCGATCTGGGCCATTCCATTCGAAAGAATCTTCAAAATGGAGGTGCCATGATCGACCTAATCCGGACCAAGCACAAAAAGGATAAGTACCGGCTGCTGGTCTTATTAGATGTCAGTGGCTCTATGGATAAGTATTCGTTTTATCTACTCAAGTTTCTTTGGACCCTCAAACATCATTTTAAGCAAATTGAGGCTTTCACATTCAGTACCTCTTTATTAAGAATCACAGAATTACTGCAAGACAAAGACTTAGCGATGAGTCTGGCTCGTGTCTCTCAAAATGCTAAGCACTGGTCTAGCGGAACTAAGATAGGAGAGTGCCTTAAAGAATTCAATGAGCAGTATGCTAAGCGATACTTGAATGGTAATACGCTGACCATTGTCCTCAGTGATGGCCTGGATACAGGTGAACCTGAAGTATTGGCCGAGGCTATAGAAAAATTGAAATTGAGATCAAAAAAATTAGTCTGGCTCAACCCTTTAAAGGGCATGCAAGGTTATGAACCCATTCAGATGGGTATGAAAACAGCTCTACCTTCACTTCATCATTTTGGTTCGGCGCATAATTTTGATAGCTTGCTGTCTTTAGAATCAATCTTGATCAATGCATAATGACTATTTAAAAAAGGCGATAGAACTAAACCAGGGAAGAGAAGCCTATGCCACAGCCATCATCGTGCGGCGCAAGATCCCATCTTCTGGTAAGCCAGGTGATCGAGCGATCATTACGAATGAAGGATCTATACATGGCTGGATAGGAGGCGGATGTACCAGAGGCATCGTGCTGAAGGAGGCGCTGCTTTCGATCCAAGAAGCCAGGCCAAGGTTAGTCACGATCAGCCCTGATAGTACCGCTGAAGCATCAACACATCAAAAAATATACAAAATGACTTGTCAAAGTGGAGGCGAAGTAGAAATCTATATCGAGCCCGTATTACCCAAGCCTCACATTGTGATCTTTGGTGTGTCACATATCGCGATGGCGCTCGCGAACATCTCCAAGACCATGAATTATCAAGTCAGTTGTATCGGTCATTCATTAGATAAGACCATCTATCCTACAGCTGATGTGCTGATCGAGTCGAAAGAATATACGCCAGAGTCACTGCAGGAGAATAGTTATATCGTGGTCTGTACCCAGGGCGAAGGGGATGCAGAAGCCTTACATCAAGCGCTGCAGTCCTCTTGCGAATACTTAGCCTTCGTGGCGAGCCGGAAAAAAGCAAATGCCATCTTCAAAGAGCTGCGAGGTAGGGGGATTACTTTTGATCAATTAAAAACTATTAAGACGCCTGCAGGTATCGATATTAACGCTAAGCTGCCCGAAGAAGTGGCTGTCAGTATTCTGGCAGAAATTGTAGCTGATATACGCTCAGAGACAGAGGCGTCTGATGCAGCTGGCTTAACCATTAATAATGACGACTTCTACATGAATCCCGTGTGTCAGATTCCCATTCAGAAAAGTACCGCCAAGCACGTGATCATACACAAAGAGGAGAAGGTGTATTTTTGCTGTGATGGTTGTAAGGTGAAGTTTGAGGCTGATCCTGCAGCCTATATTACTGTGTAGCTTAGTATGATATTATTAAAGTTATGCTGAAAGCTGCTAAAGCCTCAGAAAAAAGTAACACAAACTGGCGTTGGCACTCTCAATGATTTCCCTGCGGATGCCAGTCGTCCTGATTCTTGATCAATCGTAAATACAACAATAGTATCAGAATTTTGGTGGGCCACCAGAAGGTGCTCTCCGCTAGGCGTGATCTCAAAGTCCCTGGGTACTTCGCCACCAGAGTCTATTTGCTGAATCTTCTGTAGTGTCCCATCAGACTGATTGATCTGGAATACTGAAATGGAGTGATGACCAGTACCTCGATTAGCCGTATAGAGGTATGACCCGTCAGGATGAATTTTTATCGCACTGGCTTTCATTCCTTCCTTAGGTACTTCTTTGTCGTTGGTGGGGATGGATTGCAGTCGCTGCATGGATTGAGTAAGATTCTCATATGTGTATGCTTCTACTGTGTTATTCAGTTCATTGAGTGAGTAGACATAGCGATGCTTTGGATGATGGATCAAGTGTCTGGGTCCAGCTCCCAGCATTGATTCAGTAGATCCAATGAGTTGGTACTTTCCTTCATCTATGTGATAATGAAAGATTCGATTGCTGCCCAGGTCGCAGACCAGGACTGTATTCTCCACTGGTGTCTGAAAGATCATGTGGGGATGAGAGGCAGCCTGCCTGGCGGACTGAGGATCATAGCCTTTGTGATATGCTGTGTCAGTCAGGGCCCCAATGCTACCATCTTCATTGACCTGGTGCGCACTGATACCTCCCATGTAGTTAGCTGCAAGTATATATTTCTGATCAGTACTGAGTGTCAGGTGGCAGGGGGCGTTACCTTGGGTGCTAGCATCATTCAGTGGCTGGAAGCGCCACTGATCATCATAGCCGTAGGCTCTGATGATACCTGCTACTGGATCACCACCGTTCTCAGATACAGCATAGAGATTCTTATTTTTAGAATCTATACTGAGGTAAGAAGGATTCGTGATGCCTGTCAGGCTGTCTATGATTTCGATGCTGAGGTCGGTCTCGTTCAGTTTTGCTATGTATATGCCGGATGCTTTGCCATCGACGTGGCCTTCCTTCTGCGTATAAGTACCTATGGCAAAGTGCATGTCAGTGTGTTGGTTGTCAGACTTAGATTCATCTGTATGATTTTGATGACAAGACAGGAGTACTGCATAGAGTCCTGCGAATAGTAGAATTCTTATCATGATTCGATTTTGGTTTTTTTATGCTGATGACTGGCTGGAGGAAGGTACCTGTCCTCATGTTGTCACCTCTTGCTCTATGAGTTCCTCACCATCTACGACATCAAAGACTTCATTTTCATCATCAGCATTGATGTCATCGATTTCGATCCTTAGATTTTCTATGATGAAGACTTGACGATCAGGTGTATTTTTACCCATGTAGTAGCTAAGAATATCTTTGATATTGGTATTTTCTTTGAGGTAGACGGGTTCGAGCTTTATGTTCTTACCGATGAAGGCACCAAACTCATCAGGCGAAATTTCTCCCAGGCCTTTGAAGCGGGTGATTTCAGCCTTACCCCTCAGCTTCTTGATGGCATCCACTTTCTCTTGCTGGCTGTAGCAGTAGTGAGTGTCCTTCTTGTCTCTTACTCGGAAGAGGGGAGTCTCTAATATATAGAGGTGGCCCTGACGCACTAGGTCAGGAAAAAACTGTAGAAAGAAGGTCAATAACAATAATCTAATGTGCATGCCATCGACATCCGCATCCGTGGCAATGACCACTCGGTTATACCTAAGACCGTCTAGCCCATCTTCGATATTGAGTGCGTGCTGTAGCAGATTCAATTCTTCATTTTCGTAGACTACTTTTTTAGTCATGCTGAAGCAGTTCAGCGGCTTACCCCTGAGACTGAATACAGCCTCCAGCTGCACATCTCTGGCTTTAGTGATCGAGCCACTGGCTGAGTCTCCCTCGGTGATGAATATGGTAGAGCCAAGCTTAGCTTCCTCATTCCCTTTTTTATCATTGAAGTGGATGCGACAGTCGCGTAGCTTTTTATTATGCAGGTTGGCTTTCTTAGCCCTCTGATTTGCGAGCTTCTTGATGCCTGCTATTTCTTTTCTTTCTCTTTCTGACTGCTGGATGCGCTTCAGTAGATTTTCCGCGACTTCTTTATTTCTTCTGAGGAAATTGTCTAAGTGTTTCTTGACATAGTCTATGATGAAGGTCCTGACTGTCGGTGCCTCTGGACCCATCTTCAGTGACCCGAGCTTGGTCTTGGTCTGTGACTCGAAGACAGGCTCTTCTACTCTGACACTGATGGCACCGATGATGGATGTCTGGACATCTTTTGTATCAAAATTCTTCTTGTAGAAATCTCTGACCGTCTTCACGATTGCCTCTCTGAAAGCAGCAAGGTGCGTTCCACCCTGAGTGGTGTTTTGACCATTGACGAAGGAATAGTATTCCTCCCCGTATTGCTCTCCGTGAGATAGTGCGATCTCTATGTCATCACCTTTCAGATGGATGATCGGGTAGCGCAGCGTTTCTGCATTCGTCTTATTTTGTAGTAAGTCGAGCAGACCATTCTTAGAGTAGATGGTCTTATCGTTGAATTTTATTTTGAGGCCAGCATTGAGGTAGGCATAATTCCAGAGTTGGTTCTCTATGTAGTCATGCTTGAATTTATAATTCATGAAGATCGACTCATCTGGCTGGAAGACGACGATGGTGCCGTCAGCCTCTTTCGTCTTAGCTTGATTGTGGCTTTTAACCAGCTCTCCCTTGGAGAATTCTGCTACTTTGGTCTTCTTATCTCTGATGGCTTGCACTTTGAAATAGTCAGACAGGGCATTCACGGCCTTAGTACCTACACCGTTAAGTCCGACTGACTTCTTAAATGCCTTGGAGTCATATTTGCCACCTGTATTGATCTTGGAGACGCAGTCGATCACTTTGCCTAAGGGGATGCCTCTGCCATAGTCCCTGATAGTGACTTGACCATTGTCAATCGAGATCTCGATCTGACTGCCATAGCCCATGACGAATTCGTCAATGCAGTTATCGAAGACTTCTTTTACCAAGATGTAGATACCATCATCCATGGATGAGCCATCACCTAGCTTACCGATGTACATGCCCGGTCGCATTCTGATGTGCTCTTTCCAGTCTAAGGAGCGGATATTGTCTTCGGTATAAGTCACTTGAGCCATAGAGTATATTATAAATCGTAGTTATAAAACTAAGGTAAAATTAATTAAAACATATTGCAATTATAAATCATATGAATGAAAGGTGACGAAAGCAAATGGTATTGTCATCGATTGAGTATGACATCACTATTTTAAGGAAGCCGTCAAATTCCATTTTGTCTTTATGACTTAGCTTGGTACCCTCTTCCAGGCTAACTGTTTGATGCGACAGGATTATCAATTGTCCATTTTATGATGTACACATACACCAATGTTATCCCTCTACAAAGAAAAAGCCCATTCTGATTCCAGAATGGGCTTTTCATTAATCTGTTAGTGAGTGACTATCCCTTAAGGTGTGTCGCTTTCTTCGTTTCTTTGGCTAACAGGTAGTAGAACATCGCTCTATACTTGTTTCTGTTTTTTGGACCAAAAGTGGCGATCACTTTTTCAATAGCATTATCTGCTTTGACACCTTCCACACCCAGCTTCTTTTTTAAGAAACCGTCTTTAACTCTCTGGACTTCTTTTTTGTCAGAGGTGCCTACCTTAGATGCATCAGTGCTGTAGAGTGCTGGACCGCAGGCTTTAGCTGCTGCTCTTAGTAATGCTTGGTCAACTTTTTTGACTCCAATCTTTTCAAATTCTTTGGTGTATTTTTCGATGGCGTCATCTAATTTGCTCATAGTTAATGTGATTTTAGAGAGATAATAGATTAAAGATTTATTTAAAGTGTAAAGTAAGCACTTTTATTTGTATAGAGTTGCAATTCTGTCCTTAAAATGTACGGCAAGCCTACTTATTGTCTCCTTTAATCATTAGGTCTATGAAGGTAGGAAAGCTCACACTTCCGTAGTGAGAAAAACATGATGTGTGTAATAGCTTTGAGTTATACTGCAGGGCAAAGTCATTCATCAATTCGCCCAGCTGAGTGAAGTCGGTATTTCTGCTGCTTGGCTTTGGGTAGTAGCTGATGTGCCTGATGCTGCCATCTTGGTTCCAGAAGACATTCATCCAGAGTTTGATGCCCTTGATATCATAGCCTTGGTCCTGGGCGTATTGCTCTAAGTCGGCCATCATTTGGATCCAGGACTCGTAGGCTTTTGCCATAGAGTTGTCCTGTACTGTGAGTAGCATATCTGAGCACTCCAGGCTGAGGCGTGAGAGTCCTGCTTCGTCATCTCCGATCTGACTGACGAGGATCTGAGACTTCGCATCGGCTACTTCATAGTTAGCCTGAGCAGTAGCAGTCAGTGCTGCTGCGAGTGTTAGAATAGTTACCAAGAGATAATCTTGAATCATATGAATGATATCTGAACTAAAATTAGAAAAATATCGTCTTAATTGTGAATCCAGAGATGATCTTCATCCGATTCATTCTTCTCCTATGTTTGATAAAGTGTAGCCATATTTTCTGGCAAAATGCTGAAGCGCCTTTTTTTATTCATTAACATTGTGTCGTTTTTAAACGTATAAGCCTCTAATTCATATTCTATGGTTCTTGATATAATTGCTGCAATACTTGTTCTGTATGGATTTTATACGGGATATCAGCGTGGTCTGATTAAGACAGTATTCGCGACGCTCTCTATTATTCTGGCAGTCTTGGTATCGATGAAGCTATCACCCGTGGTGATGGATGTCATTCAAAATTTGCTAAAGCTCAATGAGGGAATCAATTTTATATTAGGCTTTGTCCTCACCTTCTTCTTAGTGATGTTACTGATCCGCTTTATTGGCGCGAGGTTAGAAGGGGTGCTGAAAGCTGTGAAAATTAACTTTATCAATAAGATTGCGGGAGGTGCGCTGATGGCCATCGTCTTTGCGGTCTGTCTGGGATTTTTATTTCATCTGGCTGATAATCTTAGGTTATTGCCAGAGGGTGAGAAAGAGACTTCGATCAGCTATCCCATCATAGATGCACTACCATCTAAATCCATCGTCGTATTCAAAGCAGTGAAACCTATATTTTCAGAGTTTTGGGATAAGACTGTGGATACCATAGACGCCGTCAAAGATAAATCTGATAATGCCAAAGCGGTGAAAGCTGAAGGCTAGACTTACTTGTGTCTGATCGGTATCCAAATCTCCTGTCCAGAATGATCAGGGTCTACACTCATCACGTCGAAGTGAGGACGACGGTCTAAGAGGTAAGGAGCCGTGGGGAGCCACTCTCTGTAGATATACTCAAATGGTGCTGAGTCAGTCATCGGTCCCTGATGTAAAAACTGAGCATACAGTCCTGCCTCGATTAACATAGATTCCATCCCATCAGGTAGCTCGTCTACTGAACTCACAGCTACGGCCGCCCACTTCGTAAATGCCACTGCAGGCTGAAAGGAATCAAAATAACCATCTGGGTACAGCTGAATATCTAAGACTTTATCATTTAGCCGATGCGCTATTTTGTTACGGTTCGGCATGAATGATTGGAATAAGGCTCTGGTCTGATCATTAGCGATTGAGCTCTCTGTATGCCTTCCTACGATGATGGTTTGTTGCAGCTCCTGTGTCGTCATTTCCATATCCGAATCTACTCTATTTTAAAGAATGAACAAGGCGTTATCTTGCATCCGCTTCTTTCTGAATAGCTGCAATATTAGCCTTGAGATCTGCGTACTCAGCGTAGCCTCTCGCAATAAGATGGAGCTGATCTCCATCTCGGTAGATGACACTGGGGAATCCTCTGATGCCCCATGATCGGCTGGTAGAGAAGTCCTCTGCTGTCAGCTGTTTCATTTCATCCGATGGAAAGAGGGTAGAGAATTGAGTGAAGTCGATGCCGAGCTTCTCGCAGATGGGTCTGTAGAATTCGACTTGTTTTGGATCTTCCGATTTGACATAGAAGTGATGCTGCACATATTCATAGAAAGATAGCGTCTTCTCGGGATCGATCTGTCTGACAGTGACGACGGCTCTGCATGCAGGCTCTGTATCATAGTCAAATGACTCCAGCTCAAAGAGCTCATATCCAAAGGGCTGGCCACTCCTCTCACTGACTTCTTGCCAGTGGTGCTTGAGGAAGTTTTTGAATTGATCATTCCAAGCTTCGCCGCCGCCGGGCCTCAGTCCGCCCATGGTCAGCGTCAGTGGGATGCCCTGCTGAGTACCGAAGCGCTGCAGTGCATTGAGCTCAGGGCTGATGCCCCAGCACCAGCTGCACATGGGGTCGCCTATGTAGATGATTTCTTGACCTTCTCTCCATACTGTCTCGGTGGCAGCTCCCTCGAATTCTGGTAGGGTACAGAGCCCAGTCTCAGGGTCACACTGTACTTTTATTTCTTTATTCTGGCTCATAAGCGGTAGCGATGTCATGGTGATAATGATAAAAAATAGTATCGATCTTACTGTCATTTGTTTCATTTTAAAATGCTGAGTGTCGATCAGTTAAGGTCAAAGATAAACCGTACTCTGAATCGTAATATTTTTCATCGGGCTAACAGTATTTATTATCAGTTGGTTTTGTTTTGAAATGTCATCGGTCTGACCATCGGTTGATATTTGTCAGCATAGTTTATTATGTCACAGCACTATATTATTTACAATGCGCCTGAGCCAATCCATAAAATAGATTCACGCCGTGCTCTATGACATCATCGGGGAAGTCATAGTCAGCTTGGTGAAGGGCGGGGGTGTGCAGGCCAGCGCCAAGGCCAAACATGGCACCAGGGATAGAGCTGGTGAATAGCCCAAAGTCTTCCCCCCATTCGAAGGGGTGCTCCATCTCTTGATATTCGTAGCTCAGCTGGCGGCACACTTCTTTTATGCTGTGTACTGCTGACTCGTGATTATGGCAAGATGTGAATTCATGTAGCCACTCGATGCTCTGCTTCAGTTGATGGCGAGTGCTTATCTGTGCTGTCAGCTTTTTGATTTGACTTATGGCTGTATCTAGCTTAGCAGCGCTCAGGCACCTGATGGTATAGTGGACTTCTGCGCGACTGGCTGAGATACCATAGTCCCGCTCACCCAGTGCGATGCATATGGTCGTGGCTTTAAGATAATTTTCTGAGTGGAGATCATGATTGCTTAGCTGGTTTATCTTGGTGATGAGCGAGGCGACTGCCAGGTCAGGATTGATGCCCTGTTCTGGCTGGGCAGCGTGAGCCGTCTGTCCTTGAAGTCTGATGATGCAGCTGATCACGGATGGATTGAAGCTGCCTGATCGACAGAGGATTTTTCCCTTAGCATAGCCTGGAATATTATGCAGTGCGAATGCCTGGTCAAATGTCTGCTTCTTAAACCGATCATCTGCAAGCACAGCCTTCGCCCCTTCACCTGTCTCTTCAGCAGGCTGGAAGAGTAGGGTGCATCTACCTGATGCCATCGGCTCTTTCTGTAGCCTTTTCGCTAAGCCGATCAGCATGGTCGCATGTCCATCATGGCCACACTTATGCGATACGCCATCCGTCTGTGACCGATATGTTATGTCATTAGCTTCTGGTATTGGAAGTGCATCAATATCTGCTCTGAATAGCAAGTGAGGTCCAGGTCTGCCAGAATCGAATGTTGCCATGAGGCCATGTCCGCCTACAGAATCTAATAAACTATCAGGAGAGGTCAGGGCCAGCTCACGCTTTATTCTTTCAGCAGTTTGTTTCTCTTGCCCTGATAGCTCTGCAAGTTGATGCAGCTCGTGTCTCAGCGCTATGAGTTCTTTTAGCATCGCATCATTTTATTTAATGAGCGCCACAGATCTTATGGTCTACCTCAAACTGTGCTAAGCTTGGTACGCAAAATCCACTTAGCAATTCTACTACAGGAGCACCGTAGTATACCTGATCACCACTTGCGATTTGAGCATCGGAGATGATGGATTGCTCAGCCGTATTTCGCGGGGATGTCACTGTTGGGATATTGAGAGTTAATGGACAGGCAGCTCTATCAATGAGGCGATAGATGGTCCCATTAAAGTTGTTGCCAGTTCCATTTTTCACAGATGCCACATACATCTCTCCAGCTTCTGATCTTCCGAAGCTTGTTATGCTTCTGATGTTAGGCACTTGTAGCTCTACTAGCTGTCCAGACTTATATTGGAATAGTCGATGCGTGACGTAGTCCATAGCAAAATACCAGCCAGTAAAATTTGGAAAGCTGGCGCCTCTATACACATGTCCTCCTGTGATGGATCTTCCCTTCGTTCTGACATAATCAAAAATAGGCTCATGATAGTTAATGCCGCAGTTCGCAGGTGCATTACTGTATGCTATGAAGCCTTCTCTGCATGGCCAGCCGAGATTCAGTCCCGCTTGGCCTGCTGAGATGATGCTCACCTCTTCTCGAGCCACTTGCCCTACATCAGCTATGTATAGGTCACCATTTGCAGGGTCAAAGCTGATTCTCCAAGGATTGCGCAGCCCATAGGTCCATATTTCAGGTCCGGCAGATGGCGTATTGATGAATGGATTGTCTGGCGGTATCGCATAGTTATTGCCTCCGGACTGGTTGTCGACATCGATCCTTAGGATACAGCTCAGTAGCGTATTCAGGTTTTGTCCATTGCCGAATGGATCGCCGCCTCCACCTCCGTCACCAGTAGCGATGTAGAGATAGCCATCAGGCCCGAAATGCATATCGCCTGCATTATGATTGTTTCTGGGCTGTGGGATATCTAATAGTACGAGCTCTGAGTTAGGGTCAGCTTTATTAGGATCACTCAGGGTCGAGAACCTTGATATTCTTGTCTGGTCATCCTGATTTCCTGTTGAATCAAAAATATAATTCACATAGAAGTAGCCATTCGTCTTATAATCTGGATGAAAGGCAAGGCCTAAGAGTCCTTCTTCGCCGCCGAAATCATTTACAATACCTCGAATGTCTAAGAATGGATCGCTGAGCTTGTTTCTCTCCGTGCTGTTATCTATAATACGGATGACGCCTTCACGCTCTACGACGAATAGTCGATCGCTGCCATCACCGGCATTCACAATGCCTACAGGCTGAGAGAATCCGTCTTCTATTTCGATGAATTCTGGCTGGCCTTGAGCAAAAGAGCCTATGGTAAACAGACAGGCAAAACTGAACAATGTTATCTTAAGTATACTCATGATATAAATCTATGGAAAGAATCTTAAAAAGTCCTGAGGGTATTTACTTAGATGTTTATTTGCAGGTGTATACGTTTATCTTATCGGGGTGCTGGAGAATACACTCAATACTTAGTTAGTGTTTACTTCACTTTTTGCTTGGTATGGTACAGAATATCCACATGTGACTTTATATCAGTCCCTTGTAGTTACTGTCTGTATGTCTTCGTGGATAGAACTTTTAACTATAGAACTTTGAGTCGCTTTTCTGTTTTCATAAAGCCGTGAGCTTGATAATATCGGCCTATATAATCTCTTACATTAGACTAAGTAATCTATGCGGATGATAGTTATTTTGAGTTTAGCGCAGAATGGTAATACCAGTGTGTTTTACTTAAATTCAGCATTAAATCCATTTTTTAGAAAGCTGAGTATTGAAATAAAAAACCAGTGCAACATCAATTGCACTGGTTTAATCCTATTTTTTGCACCATCTCAGCTAATCTCTAAGCTTAAGATATTCAATCCCATGTATTGGAAACTTTTGATGCTTAACCAATGTACATTTTTGTTAGGCTAGAAGGACTACTGATTTGGGTTGAGATTTATGCGGCAAAGGTTTAGAATCCTTTGCCTCTACCTGTCCTGGCGGATCCATGTGGCAATGTATTTTATATGGTGACTCTCGTACAGTAGATATAGAAGCCATTCTTCTAAATATTCACTCAGAACTTTGGTGAGTCAACTGTAAAAGAAAATTTTATTGACCTTCTAAATTTATATATAAAATTTGATTATTGCAAGCAAATACAATATAAAAAACTAAATAATTGTGTAAATGCGGATTAAAAAATTACCAGAAAATAAATGTGCAGAATTTATATAAAGCTTAATTTGATTGATGCCTGATCATCATACCGCACAGTTCTTTGAGCAGCTTGTAGGCGAGAGCCGACGTCATGCGCTCGTGGTCCCTGCGCGGATTGAGTTCGACGATATCGGCCGCTATGATCTCTTGCTCTATACTAAGTAAGTAATTGATGATCTCTCGAGGAATGAGACCGCCAGGCTCGTGGTGTGATACGCCAGGTGCATAGGCGGGATCGAAGCCATCCAGGTCAATGCTGATGTATAAGGGGCGTGTCAATTTTAACTGATGGATTTGCGCCAGCTTACGCATGGTGATAACCTCTACGCCAAACTTCTCGATCTGCTCTTGCTGATGTCTCGTGATTGTTCTGATGCCTACCTGTATGAGTCTGTGACAAAGCCCTTCCTCCATGATACGAGCAAATGGGCAAGCATGTGAATATTGATCCCCTTCGAAATCGTGATACAGGTCTGTGTGCGCATCGAAGTGCAGGATGTCGAAGCCCTGCCTTTTTTGATGAATTGACTTGATGATCGGATAGGTAATCGAATGGTCACCGCCTAAGAAAATGAAAGCTTCCTCAGGATGATATCGACTTGCTATTTCTTTGAATAGATCTTGGTGCTCGTGGATTTGAAGATCGCCTAAGTCTCTGAAGTCGGCATCTGCTCTGAAGTTATATCCCGTCTCGGTCCAGTCATTAGATGACCCGTCATTCATCGTGTAGCGTATATTGCTGGGAGCACCAGCTGCTCCGCGCATGTACGAAGATTTTTGATCATAGGGTATGCCTATAAGATTAATGACTGGCCGGTTGGGCATAAGTGTAGTTTTGGTTTAGCTGGATGGTAGTGCCGCTTTGATTTTATCCGAAGCGTATGATTCGTATGTTTTAAAATTACTTCTGAAAAGGCCTACTAAATTAGCTGCCATCTCATCGTACTCATCTTCATTGGGCCAGGTATTGCGCGGGATCAACAGAGCATTTGGCACATCAGGGCATGATGTCGGTATCTCTAAGCCGAAGAATGATTCTGTCGTATATTCTACATCATCCAGCACTCCATCTAGAGCGGCCTTAATCATGGCTCTGGTAAAGACTAACTCCATTCGAGAGCCTTTCCCATAAGGTCCACCTGTCCAGCCAGTATTGATCAGCCATACATTGATTTTCTTATTGAGTCTTTCCTCACCAGCTTCTATTTTTTGACCTAATAGCTCGGCGTATACCGTAGGCTTCAGTGGCAGGAAGGGTAGGCCAAAGCACGCAGAGAAAGTAGCCTCAGGCTCATTCACCCCTGCCTCTGTCCCAGCTATCTTAGCGGTATAGCCAGATAGGAAGTGATACATGGCTTGCTCTGTATTGAGCTTAGCGATCGGAGGTAGTACACCAAAGGCATCACAGGTCAAGAAGAATACATTCTCTGGAATCTCTCCTCTGGAATTATAGACAATGTTATCTATATGATCTATCGGATAGCTGACTCTGGTATTCTGCGTGATCGAGCTGTCGCTGAAGTCTACATTTCGGTTAGCCTTGTCAAAGAATCCAACATTCTCCAGTAGTGCACCGAATTTGATGGCCTTGTATATTTGAGGTTCCTTAGTCTCTGAGAGATCGATCGTCTTAGCATAGCATCCGCCTTCAAAATTGAAGACACTGGTGCTGGCCCAGGCGTGCTCATCATCTCCAATCAGCTTACGCTCACGATCAGTGGAGAGTGTCGTCTTACCTGTACCTGATAGCCCAAAGAAGAGAGCCGTATCACCCTTCTTGCCCACATTAGCTGAGCAGTGCATGGACAGTATGTTATGCTCATCCGGCAGGATAAAATTGAGCACAGAGAAAATACCTTTCTTGATTTCACCAGTGTATGCTGTCCCGCCAATGATGATTTTCTTTTTCGTAAAATTAATGATGGCAAAGTTCTCAGCTGTCACGCCATCAGTGGCGGGATCAGCTAAGAGTCCCGGAGCAGCGAATATCTGCCAATCTGGATCTATGGAGAGTGCTTCTTTCTTTGATGGCCTGAGGAACATGTTATAGGCGAATAGATTTTGCCATGGCGCCTCCGTATAGACTCTGACATTCAGCCTGTAGTTTCTACTGGCACAGGCGTACACATCTCTCGCATATATCTCCTCCTGCGCATCCAGATGGGCTATGACTTTTTTCTCTAGAATATCGAAGTGTTCTGGACTGATGGGCTGATTGATCTTACCCCAGTCCACCTTATCTTTTGTCACACCATCTTTTACAATGTACCGGTCTTTTGGTGATCTACCGGTGAATTTTCCCGTATCTATTTTCAAGGCTCCAGAAGAAGCCAGCATGCCATCTCCTGAAGCGATGGATTTTTCGATCAGCGCTGCTGGCGTCAGATTCCAATAGATAGTGGTATCGCCAAGGCCAATAGCACTGGCATCAATGTTGGGGTTTTTGTATCCGTATGATTTCATTTTGCGATTAAGTTAGGTCAAGTTAATTGCGGTATAATATGGTTAGTATGTAGGGTTATAAATTGAGGGTGTCTTACCATTATGATAAGACACATATAGCTGTAGTTATTGCTCGATGTGGGCTACCATGCACAGGGGCATTGCATTTTTAAATGATCAACGACCACTTAACCGATGAGCGCCCCATAGTCAGCAGCGGATAGTAAGGCCTCTACCTGAGAAGCATCTGAGATCTCTATTTTGACGATCCAGCCATCTCCGTAGGGATCTTCATTGATCAGACCTGGATTATCTTCTTCATTTTCATCGAGCTTAGGATTGAATTCTAAGATCTTACCGCTCAGTGGCATAAATAAATCAGAGGTGGTTTTCACTGCTTCTACGGTACCAAATACCTCATCTATAGCGATGGATTCACCAATGGTATCTATTTCTACATAGACGAGCTCACCCAACTCTGATTGAGCAAAATCAGTGATACCCACGGTAGCCGTATTATCGTCATGGAGTTTGATCCACTCATGTTCTTTTGTGTATTTTAAATCTTCAGGTAAGTTCATGGTACTCTATGCGTTTTCTTCTACAAAGGTTTTAATAGCTTCAAAAGTAAGTGACTTAGGTCTCTCTAATGGGAATCCTAAGGCTCGTGACCAGCACAGTGCTGATAAGACACCTAAGGCTCTGGATACACCAAAAAGTACGGTGTAGTAGGTATATTCTTTCAGCCCGTAGTGTACTAAGATGGCGCCTGAGTGAGCGTCTACATTAGGCCACGGATTCTTGACTTTACCAAGGCTGTCCAAGATCGGAGGGACCACTTCGAACAGCTGCCATACGATATTGACGTATGGATCGTCTTTGATATAATTTTTGGCGAATGTTTTCTGCGCTGTGAATCTAGGGTCAGGCTGTCTGAGGACTGCGTGTCCATAGCCCGGGATGACTCTACCACTGTCTAAGGTCTTTTTCACATAGTCACCTATCTGTTCTTTCGTGAGGTCAGTCGTGCCCAACTCTTCGACCATGCCAAATATGAATTTGATGACTTCTTGATTCGCTAAGCCGTGTAGTGGCCCTGCGAGGGAGCACATGCCAGCTGCCAGCGATAAGTAAGAATCACTAAGCGTGGACCCTACGAGGTGTACGGTGTGCGCTGAGGCATTACCACCTTCATGATCGGCATGAATGGTCAGGTACAGACGCATCAAGCTTTCGAAGTCAGCATGATCCGAGACTCCGAGCATATGAGCGAAGTTACCCGCCCAGTCCAGGCTGTTGTCTGGTGCGATGTGTTCCCCGCCGTGATAGCTTTTTCTATAGATGTAAGCGGCGATCAGTGGGAGCTTGGCGATCAGATTCATGGCGTCCTCAAAGGTCGCATCCCAATAATCACTCTTAGGCATGCCCTCTGAGTACCTCTTAGAAAAGACGCTTTCTGACTGAGTCGCGGTGATCGCAGCTATCAGCTGAGTCATCGGGTGAGTGCCTTCTGGCATACTGTCGAGTAGATCGTAGGTATGCTGAGGTACTTTGTTTCGTTTTTCCCAGTCATCACAGAGCCAGTTCACCTCTTCTTGTGTCGGTATTTCGCCTACGAGCATCAGCCAGAATAGTCCTTCTGGGAGTGGTTCTTGGCAGCCATCTCTTGATGGTAGTTTTTCTCTGAGCTCAGGGATAGAATATCCTCTGAATCTGATTCCTTCTACGGCATCCAATTGTGAGGTTTCCCAGATCATACTTTTTACACCTCTCATACCGCCAAAGACTTGCTTTAGAGTGACTTCATCTACTATGGTGTCCCCCTTTTCTTTGAGGTAGGCTCTCATTTCTGTCTTGAGAGCGGATGACTTTTCGAAAAACTTTTGCTTTAATGGATTCATCAATGTTGTCGTAGTTAAAATTTTCAGATATCAAAGCGCAAAACTAATGTTTTTATCAGTGAATGACTCGATTCAATCAGCACTTAATTACTTTTACAGCCAATATAGTAACGTTAGGGTATCAAATAGTTCAGTGGAAGTGTAGAAAGCCTTTACCGCTTGTATATTTTAGAAAATTTACGTGATACCCCAATATGTACTCCATCGTATCAAAACCGTATTTCAGTGGTCATTATTCAGGATATCTTAGTCAGTGACGACGTGTTCTCTAAATCCTTCATTTGTAATTTGGATAAGTGCAAAGGGGCCTGCTGCCATGAAGGTGACTTCGGGGCTCCACTCAGTGCTGAAGAAATTAATATTATAAGCTCTTATCTGGATAAAATACTACCGTATCTATCTGACTCCAGTCGAGCAAAAATTGAGGCTGATGGATTTCATCAATACTACAAGGACATGAATAGTGAAGGAACGACGCTGATGCCCGATTCTGCCTGTGTTTTCATGACTCGTAGCGAGCTAGGTTTTGCTAGCTGCGGCATCGAAGAGGCGCATCGAGATGGGCAGACTGATTTTAAGAAGCCTATTTCATGTCATCTATACCCCATACGCATTGCTAAGAATGAGATCTCTGGTTTTGAAGCGATCAACTACGATCGATGGGACATCTGCTCAGCAGCTTGTCAGCTGGGTGAAGAAAAGGAAGTCAGGGTCTTTGAGTTTTTGAAGGATGCGATCATCAGGCACTATGATGAGGCATTTTATGAAGAGATGCAAGAAGCCGCTAAATATATGGATTCACGATCTGAGCTGTCCTAAGAGTGTCTAAATCTTATTTGTTTTACCCTAAAGCTATCGAGCAATATATTATATTGCCAACTGATTAAAATTTAAAATACATATATATGAGTCAATTGGCTGAAGATAAGAGGACGATTCGGGACATGGGAAAGGTGTTAAATCACCCGTCTGGGTTATTTGTGTTGTTTTTTACGGAGATGTGGGAGCGATTCTCCTACTACGGGATGCGAGCTTTATTGGTGCTCTTTTTGACGGCGAGTCTCATGGACGGCGGCTATGGGTGGGAGCGCAGCGATGCCTTAGAGCTGTATGCACTCTATACTGGGCTTGTCTATTTTACACCGATCATTGGTGGAGTCATAGCTGATAAGCTACTCGGGTATCGGATGGCAGTATTCATTGGGGCTCTAATTATGGCCATGGGTCATGCCTCTATGGCGATGGAGACTCCTGCTTTCTTTTATGCTGGGCTGACGATGTTGATACTCGGCAATGGACTCTTCAAACCTAATATTTCGTCCATTGTCGGACAGCTATACAGAGATAATGAGGATCAGAAAGATGCGGCCTATACCATCTTCTACATGGGTATCAATGCAGGAGCTTTTTTAGGTATACTACTCTGTGGCTATATCGGAGAGAAAATCTCATGGTCATATGGATTCGGATTAGCGATGATCTTTATGATAGCAGGAGCGATCCAGTTCTGGTACTCCAGTAAAATATTTGGAAAGATAGGCCTGAAGCCTGAGAATGATGGGATCGCTGATAAGCAGGAGACCTCTCTTACCGAGGTGGCAGGAGGATCTAAGCGGATCATCACTTGGGCCATCATAGGTGTGGTCATCGCTTTAATTATCTTTTTCTTAAGTTCTGCGGGAGATAGCGCATCGGCGCTTAATATCATTAATAAGAGATACATGCCTGCTCTATTATTTGGCAGTGTCATCTCGATCATTGGCTTTATCGTAACTGATCCATCACTGACTAAGATAGAGAAGGATCGTGTCTGGGTCATTGTGGTGCTGACATTTTTCACCGTTTTCTTCTGGTGGGCCTTTGAGCAGTCAGGTGGTTCTATGACCATCTTTTCTAGGGATTATACTGATCGGACCTTAGTCGGGGCTGGTGCAGCTATTTTCAATACAGTGAATACAATATTGACAGCGGGCTCAATGGCTGTCATCACATGGGTGCTTTTACAATTATTCAATGTGACTTGGTCCAGGATCAGCTTTGCTAATATGATCTTAGCAGCCAGCTTCATCGTCATCTGGATCATCGTCATCTTGATGCTGGGTTTTGAGTGGGGTTTCTTTGGTGGCGTGGCTAATTATTTCGGATTAGAGCTTGCAGATAAGACAGAGGTTCAGGCTTCTTGGTTCAGTATTTTGAATTCATTTTTCATCATTACCTTGGCGCCACTCTTTTCTAAGTTTTGGGATAAGAAGATCATTACCTCTGGTCCTGTTAAGTTTGGGATTGGTTTGATCTTGGTTGGATTAGGCTTTGCCTTTTTAGCCTATGGCAGTGCCGGCATTCCACAAGGGGCGAAGACAGCCTCAGTGAGTATGTTTTGGTTAGTGATGGCTTACTTTTTACATACTGCAGGGGAGCTGTGTGTATCACCCGTCGGACTGTCATATGTCAGTAAGCTGGCTCCGGTTAGATTGATTGGACTCATGTTTGGTGTTTGGTTTGTGGCGAATTTCATTGCTAACTGGTCAGCAGGGATCACAGGTAGCTACATTGACGCCATCACTGAGTCTAACAGTATGACTGTGTTCTTCCTGATCTTTACTGGGATCACTGTCGGAGCAGGAATCATCTGTATTCTGCTGAAAGGCGTCTTGGGTAAGATGATGCATGGTTTTGAGTGATGTCATACTGACAGCTTAGGTGGTATACTTGATTGTGATATTGACTTGTGTCTCCTTATCAGTATAGATAGGCTCTATACTGTATCGTTCACCATTCAGTTGGTTGCTGTGGGCTCACCGTAGTGATATTGTTGTATTGATATGGTATTAATGAATCTATAGCTGAATCGTATATATAGATATTCATACTCAATGTATTAATCCATATCCTCTGCTTTTTATCAATGACGATATTCAGACAAGAGATATCTTCTAGCCCCTCTGCAGGTCCATAATTCTTAAATTCATATCCATCAAATCGGGATAAGCCTCGATCCGTGGCTATCCAGATGCAGCCTAGCGAATCTTGTAAAATTTCGTGACATTCATTGCTAGGAAGGCCATCATCAATATTATAGTTGATGCGTTCGAAATGGGGGAGCTGTGAGAATGCTGATTCTGATGAGTAGGATGAGACTGACCAATACCCAATATGAAAAATGACTTCTCATATTAATATTGTGATAGCCTCAGTATAAAGTCTTGTTTTCTTCTGCGAGATACGGGTATCGCGGTTCCGTCTGTCAGTATCGCTGCTCCTCTTTCATTGGCGTATTGGGCAACATAGTCCAGATTGATGTGGTGGCTCGCATGTGTTCTGTAAAATTGATTTTGTGGTAGCTGTTCTGCTATTTCTTTAAGCGGTTTGCTGATCAGTATGTTGCGATCTGGATTGGTGAGGTATATCATGCAGTAAGATCGGTCAGCTTTCAGCCTTATGATATTCTCGATTTTGACAATGGTCTGCCCATCTTGTGTGAAGAGGGTCACGGATTCTTTTTCTTTGATCTCCTGAGGCAGGAGTATATTTCGTTTGACTTTTTCTATAGCATCTATGATGTCTGCTGGGCTGTATGGCTTTAGTATATAATCGATGGTTTCGTACCTGTAAGCCTTTAGAGCATACTCTTCATAGGCTGTGGTAAATATGATCTTGTGGTTCTCATGGTTTATTTGATCTAATAGCACAAAGCTTGTCTCAGATTGTAATTGGATGTCCAGAAATAGGAGTTGTGGACTGTGTAGCTTGATCAGAGACTTTGCATTTTCGATGTCTGAGGCGATGCCCAGTAGACTTACGTCGGGGCAGTATTCGGAAATGATCCTGCTTAGTAAATTCTGGGCGTCAATTTCATCTTCTACTATTATACAGTTTATCATAACGGGCTGTCAAAATAGCTAAGTTTGGGGACTATTACACAAGTTTATTTAGCTACAAATTGTTAAAGTATCTTGAGTATATGGATCACATGCTGTCTCTCCACCAGGCCTCACTGAGCATTCGATTGGTATAGCTGATGGATTCTCCTATTCGAGGCGTGACTAGGTGTATGTCTAATGAGTCACATGCCCTGCTTAATCGCTCGATGGGGTCATACCAATCATGTGGAGCCAATGTAAACGAACCCCAGTGTAGAGGTATGAGCTGCTGCCCCCTTAGATCGAGGAATGCTTGTGCCGTCTCCTCTGGTACCATATGATTCTCCTTCCACATATAGTGATACTGACCACACTCCATGAAGCATACATCGAAAGGGCCGTACTTATCACCAATCTCTTTGAATCCTTTGAAGTATCCTGAATCACCATTAAAAAAGATGTTTTTCTTCTCACTCTGCAAGACCCATGAAGACCACAATGTCCGATCCCGATCGGCGAAGGTTCTGCCACTGAAGTGCTGGGTGGGCGTACAGATTAGTTTTAGATGGTCGATCTTAACATCTTGATACCAGTCTAACTGTGTGACCCGATCGGATGGGACGCCCCATTTTATCAAATGGTCACCTACACCTAAGGGGGTGTAGAAGTGCTTCACCTTATCCTTGATCTTTAGAATGGTGGAGTAATCCAAGTGATCGTAGTGATCATGGGTAAAGATCACGGCATCGAGCTCTGGTAAGTCTTCCGCTCGTAGCGGTAGTTTCTGATTGAATCTTCTGACAGCAAAGAATATTGGGGAGGCTGCAGGCCCTAACATGGGGTCAAAGAATATCTTCTTGCCTTCGATTTCGACGAGATAAGCCGAATGACCAAACCAAGTCATTCTCAGCGAGTCATCAGTGATTCCAGCAAATTCTTGTTTTGACCGTTGTAGCTGGGGCAAGTCTTCATCTGGTATCTTATTGACACCTGAAAACACTGACTGCCTGATGAGCTTCGGAAGCTTAGAGAAACTCATGTCTGCTCTGGCAAAATCATAATTTCTAAAACGTCCCTTCTTGAACTGGGGCGACTCAGCGAATTCTTTGATCCTTTCTTCTGTGACTTTGGCTCCAAACTGCGGTAGCTTCATGTATAGCATGACACAGATGGGCAGTATTATGAGTAAGCCGATGATTATTTGAAAGAGCATTTTCACTTGTTTATCTATTTTATATCCTCATGACAAGCAGCTAAAGATCTCCAGATCATGTATATAAAGAGTAGTATTGATCTACGACAGCTGCACTGTCATTTGTTGTAGTTTAATTGCTTACGATGTTCTACAACAGAGGCTAAGACGCTAATGTTCTTCGGATAGGATGAATCATTATCATGCAGGAGGATAATATCTGTTGACGTAGTTTTTTTTAGCCTTGCGTTACATTTTTCTGCGCTGACTGATGGGTCAAAATCACCCAGCATGGCACTCCACATGACAATTGTTTTCTCGGATTTGATCTCTTGATACTGAGCCCAGCTCATTCGTCCGTAGGGAGGTCTGAAGTAGGCCGCAGCGAAGATTGATTCTGCCTGATGCAAATCTCGCAGGTACGCAGCTCGATCTGTCTTCCAGCCATCTAGGTGATCATAGCCGTGATGACCGATCAGATGTCCACCCGCTTTGATCATTTCAAACTGCTCGGGGAATCGCTCTACCTGCCTCCCGAGACAAAAAAAGGAGGCCTGAATATCATGATGGTCCAGTATGGCGAGTATCTCTTCTGTATGGGCTGAGGGTCCGTCATCGAAGCTGATCCTCAACCTGCCATCTTGCTCTTTCGTATCCCAGATGATGTCAGGGAATAGTTTTTTGAAGATTCGGGGAGAACGAATAAAGTACAATGGATAATCTTACTTTTGCAATCAAATGTACAATCTAAATCGCAATACATGGTAAGAGTAAGATTTGCACCGTCACCTACAGGTCCGCTGCACATTGGTGGTGTCAGGACAGCGCTGTATGACTATCTATTAGCTAAGCAGCAGGGAGGTAAGTTCATCCTCAGGATAGAGGATACGGACCAAAAGCGGTACGTAGAAGGGGCAGAGCAGTATGTCATAGATTCGCTGAGGTGGATGGGCATAGAGCCAGATGAAGGGCCAGGCATCGGTGGTGACTACGGTCCGTACCGCCAGTCAGAGAGGAGTGAGCTGTATCAGAAGTATGTGCAGCAGCTGTTGGATCAGGGGCATGCCTACTACGCCTTTGATACTTCAGAAGAGCTAGATGCTATGAGGACACGCAAGGAGGCAGAAGGAGTCGTCAGCCAGAAGTATGATGCTTCGATCCGCTTAGAGATGAAGAACAGTCTGAGCCTGTCCAAAGAGAAAGTGCAGCAGTATCTTGATAAAAATGAAAATGTCACCGTCAGAATGAAAATCACGCCTGGCGAAGTGATCTCCTTTCGTGACATCGTGAGAGATAAAGTAGAGTTCAGAAGTGAAGAGCTGGATGATAAGATCATCATGAAGGCTTCTGGCCTACCGACATATCACATGGCCAATGTGGTCGATGATAAGCACATGGAGATCAGTCATGTCATCAGGGGTGAGGAGTGGCTGTCCAGTACGGCTCATCATGTACTCCTTTACAGAGCATTAGGCTGGGAAGATCACATCCCACAGTTCGCACACATCCCACTCCTTTTGAAGCCAGTAGGTAAAGGTAAGCTGGGCAAGAGAGATGGAGCTAAGTTTGGCTTCCCCGTCTTCCCTAAGAATTGGGATGCCGGTGAAGAAGTGTACGAAGGCCTAGCAGAGTATGGTATACTACCAGAAGCCGCGATGAACTTCTTAGCCTTCTTGGGATGGAATCCTGGCACTGATCAGGAGATTCTATCTGAAGCCGAGTTAGTGAAACAATTTTCGCTGGAGCGCGTGAATAAGTCCGGTGCTCGATTTGACATAGAGAAAGGTAAATGGTACAATCAGCAATACATCATCAGTAAGTCAGATGAGGATCTGGCAGAACTGATCATGCCTATGGTCCACAAAGCTGGATATGAGCCGTCACCTGAGTTTCTATCCTCATTCTGTCGCTTAATGAAAGAGAGGGTAGAGCTGCTGCCAGAATTTCTGAGTCATGGTCGCTTCTTCTTCGAGCGTCCCACAGTATACGATGATAAGACGGCGAAGAAAAAATATAAAACTGAAAACCACGAGCACTTTTTGGCTATTCAGAACTTAGTGGAAGGACTGGATGACTTCTCTGGAGAGAACATACAAGCTGCTGTGAAGGAATACATTCAATCGAATGAACTCAGTTTTGGAGCTATTTTACCAATTTTGAGGATCGTCGTAACGGGTACGATGCAGGGTCCAGATATTTTTGAAACGATGGCTCTACTGGGCAAATCAGAGACGGCAGATAGAATATCGGCTGGTCTTACGTATATTAGTCAACTATAAAAAACAAGATCATGCCTAAGAAAATGAAAAAGGAAGGAGAACCTGAAGTTCATGATGACCTTAAAGGATTCGATATCAAGATCAGCCCCTTTGGTGAGATCACCAGTAATATCGAAGTGGATAAGCTCAATGACTTCTTGGATGATAATGTAGAAGATAAGAAGCTAAAGCATTTGAACGATTCCGAAGAAGAGTGATTTTTTTACAATACCGTTAACCAATTAATTCAAGATTTTACCTTGGATTGATTTACCTATTCGTGTAGTAAGGGACATAAGGCAGTAATCCAGATCTGCGTAATCTATCTTACTATGAAATATAAATATCACATTTCCCCGTGTAGAGTTCGACTACTTTGCTCTTTTCTCATGATGACATGGCTATCAGTAGCATTTAGTCAGACGACTTACTTCGTCAATCGCACTGATGACGTCGATGATGGCAGCTGCAATGCAGACCACTGCAGTCTTCGAGAGGCGATTCTTGCTGCTAACGCAGATGGAGTAGCGAGTATCATAGAGTTTAAATTTTTATCTGGTTCAGCTCCTTTTTTTATCACACCTGGTACAGACCTACCCTCACTATCTGAAGCGAATACCACGATAGATGTCGTAGCGAATCATCCTGCTGGTGATGTGATCTTACTGGGCGGGAATAGTGTGCCCAATGACTATGGACTTAGTATCAAAGCGGATGACTGTGCAGTGTATGGTCTCAGCATTACAGGCTGGAATAAAGCAGGTATTCTGATCAATGGCTTTGCCAATGATTTGAAGGGGATTCAGATTGG
>CALFUK010000046.1 GCA_937929945.1 uncultured Saprospiraceae bacterium | reverse complement strand
ACTTGATAAGCACCTGCTGTTGGTCTCGCATCCCCTGTCTCCACACTTCGTCGTAATGATGCAAATCTATTGTTGAGTTTTATGGGGAAATTCAGCGGGTCTTGGCCACTTTGGTTTTTGACTTGATAGAGTTCTTGTTCTACTGCTGAGATGCCATTGATAAATGGAGTCGCTGTATTGGTGATGTCTACATTATCAGCTGCTTTGATTTTAACTTTCATAGCTCTGATTCTGATTACAGCCTCATTCGTCTCACTGGTCTTGTCCTTGATCGCTGAGGCCAGATGAAACTGCTCGTTTAGATCTTCCGCGGTGATCCCTTTGAGATTTGGATCCATCTTGATCTGAAAGGTCTGCATCTCGCTGTGGTCTCCTGCAGTTACTCTGATTTTATATTCGCCTAAGGGGGCTTTGGGACCTCTGGTAGGCCTTCCGCTCCAGATGATCATGCCATCGAAAGAGGTAGCTCCCTTATACCGTAAGTCCCAAGTGAATTCATTGATGCCCTGAGCTGTCGTTGGCTTAGTAGAGCCACCTCTTCGCCACCAAGGGATATTAGGGTCCACGGCGTAACTTTCTTTTGTACCGACGAATTGATCGATGAGGACATCGCTTTGATCATAGACTTCAATGAGGACAGAGTCCGCTTTCTCTTTGAGGTAGTACTGGATCTTGGCATCATAGATGCCTCGGATGGCATCTGCTGGATCAAATACAGTGAGGGCTTTTTCAAAATCCTCTTTCGTCATCTGACGGAGTGGGCCGATATCATCTAAGATCCAGAAGCCTCTGCCATGTGTACCTAGTGCTACATCATCATCCTTGATGACTAAATCTCTGATGGGCGTATCTGGTAGATTGAGCTGAATGTCCTGCCAGCCTTTGCCAGCATCAAATGATACATAGACACCGTGCTCTGTCCCGAGAAACAGTAGATTGGGATTTTTATGATCTTCCTTTATGGAGCGAGCGAAGTGACCATCTGCTATGCCGCTGATGATCTTTGTCCACGATTTTCCATAATCGGTGGTCTTGAATACGTACGGCTGACGATCATCTACTTGATATCGATTAGCGGCCACGTACAGGGTCCCGGGTTGATGCTTGGACTCTTCGATGATGCTGACTCTGGAATACTTTGGAAGCTCACTTGGGGTGATATTTTTCCAGTTACTGCCGCCATCTCTGGTGATGTGGATCATGCCGTCATCTGAACCTGCCCAGATGGTCTTGATATCGTGTATGGATGGCGCTAGGGCGAAGACAGTAGCGTATATCTCAGGACCATTCATATCCATGGTGATGATGCCACCCGTCTTACCAAGAGTCTCTGGATCTGCGTATGTCAGGTCTGGACTGATGCGTTCCCAGCTCTGTCCATCATCTGTAGTCTTCCAGACGTGCTGTGAGCAAGTGTACATGATCGAAGGGTCTTGATGTGCGAATACGATCGGAAATGTCCACTGCCATCGTTCTGGAAGGTCCATTGCTGGGTCACCTGAGAAGAAGCGAGGATAGACCTGGATGTCCCTGATCTGGCCATTGCTTCTGTCGTATCGAGTTAGCAGCGCACCTTGGCTACCAGCATAGAAGATGTCTGGGTTTACAGGGTGTTGAGTAATGTATCCGCTCTCTCCACCGCCCACGGCGTAGTACCAGCCATGATTTGGGCCTCTGGCTTGGCGGTGTGACCAGCCATCACTTGGCATGGCCAGTGTACTGTTATCCTGCTGTGCACCTGCAAGGTGATAAGGCACATCGCTGGTCGCCATGACATGGTAGAACTGAGTGGTCACGTAGTCTTGTTCTGTCCAGCTTTTACCTCCATTGATGCTCACATTTCCACCACCATCATTAGAGTTGATCATGCGCTGTGGGTTATTGGGATCGATCCATAGATCATGATTGTCACCATGAGGCACCTGTATTTGCTCATCGAAGCTAGAGCCTCCATCTGTGGATCGGTACAGTCCCGTATTCAGACAGTAGACTACATTTTTGTCCCATGGGTCTGCGTAGATTCTGGAGTAGTAAAAGGCTCGCTGGCGCAGCTTACGCTCATCGTTGGTCCGCTTCCACGTCCAGCCTCCATCATCAGATCGGAATACGCCACCTTCGTTAGCTTCGACAATGGCCCAGACACGATTGGGGTCGGCGGGAGATACAGTGACGCCTATCTTACCGATCGGTCCTTCAGGCATCCCAGGGTTAGCTGTGAGGTCTATCCAGTTATCTCCGCCATCGACTGATTTCCATAGTTTACAGTCTGGACCACCGCCCCACATCTTCCATGCTTTTCGATAGACCTGCCAAGTAGTGGCATAGAGGACTTTGGGATTCGTCCTGTCGATGATGAGATCCACGGCACCTGCTTTTGGACTGACATACAGGACCTTCTTCCAGGTATTGCCTCCGTCCTTAGATCTGAACACACCTCGCTCTTCATTCTCCCCATAGGGGTGACCGAGTGCAGCCACATAGACAATGTCAGGATTCGTCGGATGGATTCTGATGCGAGAGACGGCTTGCGTTTCTTTGAGTCCTAAGTGCCTCCATTTTTTTCCGCCATCGATGGACTTGTAGACACCGTCACCCTGTGTAATGCTGCCTCTGAGCTGTACTTCTCCCATGCCTATGTACACGATATCAGGATTCGTTTCTGCTACTGCTACCGCACCAACAGATGAAGAGCTGAGCTGTCCATCCGTCACTGGATGCCAGTCGTTACCACCGTCTACTGTCTTCCACAGCCCACCACCAGTAGCACCAAAGTAATATTCCATCGGTCGGCCAGGACTGCCAGCACAGCCTAAAGATCGACCACCACGAAAAGGGCCGATGTTTCGCCATTCCATTTTTTGGTAAAAATCTGCAGGGATGATTGCTGCATCCTGAGCTATGGTTTTTGGCGTGGGTGCCATCAAAAGTAAGACTAAGTATGAGAGGAAGACGTATCGCATGAGTGGATGTTTTGATTGATAGCAAAAGTTAATCATAATATATGATAGACTCGATATCCGCGCGCGACTTTGGTACTAATCACCTTATTGCAAGAATCAATGACCAATACTTTTTGGCATCTTCAAAATAGGATACTCTGAAGGTAGTATAGCGCAAAGCCAATCATCGTGACTAAGCCCAGATAAGCTACGCTAATCATCCATGAGGGCGGCCGGTGGGAGTGAGGCACAGCCTCGCTGGTGATCGCTTTCAGATTCAAGTAGCCGATGATCGGAGCGACCAAAAAGGAAATGATAGTAGCAAGTTCTAAAAGCTGAATCATGCTGGATGCGGAACCATAGAATAAGAGAAAGCCACCTGTGCCTGTGATGATTAAGAATATCTTGTAGTAGCGATTTAAAAATTGCATTTGGATGTCTTCTTGTATTACATCAGGATAGACAAAGATCCTTAGTGTTCTGGAGAAGCTTCTGGGAAAGGCATCTAAGACAGCCACCAGTGTCCCATAGATGGTCCCAAAGGCGGCGATAGCTATGACCGGATAGGACCACTGGCCTAAGTTGGCTGTAAATATCTGGAGGAGCTTATTGGAAAACTGATTGGCATTACCATCCAATAGATGTCCACTGCCGTAGACGGTGAAGGCTCCGATCGTCAGAAAGAGTACTGCCAGGATAGTGGTGAAGGCGTAACCCAAATTAAAGTCGAAGAGACTTTCCTTCAGGGTAGGCTGGTATTTTTCTGTTTGCATTTTCTCCAAGACCCAAATGCTATTCATCGTAGAGGCTTCCATGCCAGAGGGCATCCAGCCGAGCAAGCTGATGAGCAAGGTCAGCCCAGCACCCTTAAGCAGAGGACTTGGCTGAAAGTCAGCTGCAGGCATGACTGGTCCTTTGATGATGACTGCTACAAATGCGATGATGACGGTAATTAGAAGCACAGCTGAAATGAGCTTGATAAATTTATCAAGACCTGCATATCCTCCGATGAGTAGCAAGAGGACTGTGACGAATAGAATTATCCCTGCGAGGATCGGTACAGGTATATGACTTAGGCCAAACATGCTGCTGAGCAGACCAGCGCTGACGGCGGCTATGGCAGCGGTGACGGCAAACATGTTAATGAAAATAATGCACAGGAAAATACCGATGGCCCAGTTACCCTGATCTTTATAAGCCTTGATGAGGCTGTAACCCGTCGCATTAGCATAGCGAGTACCGAACTCATACAGCGGGTACTTCACCCCTAAGGTCACTAAGATAATGAGCAAATAGATCATGCCATGGTGGGCACCAGCTCTGGTCGATAAGACGAGGTGAGAGGTTCCGATGGCTGTACTGGCGAATAGTAGACCTGGACCCAAAGACCTGAGTCGATGTCTAAGTTTGTTTTTATGAGGCAGGTCCGAGTTCATAAGTGTATTAATCTAATACTTCCAATTTATCCTTTTATCGGAGAAGAACTCTCTATTTAGTTAAGATACTGGATGAATTCAAAACATACTTCGCGCTTATCATTGATTTCTTTGCACTCATCAAGAGAATTTTACAGAACGATAGCTTAGTGATACATTTGAATCGATAGCTTATTTATTCACCTACAAATCCCACATATGAAAAGGACTCTATTATTTCTTGTTGCTGCCATCACTTTGTTTTTTGCATATTCTATTTACCAGTTTCGATCTGGAGCAAAAGCGATGCAAGAGGCAAAAGGCATTGTTATTCCTAAGGTAGAAGAAGTCGCAAGCATAGATGATATCGTAAAGAACTACATAAATCATGACTTGACTAAAGGACTATCGATCGGTGTTTATGATAGTGGGCAGGTGACTTACCATAACTATGGTATCCGTTCAGACGATCATCCAGTCCCACCGACTCATCAATCTGTCTATGAGATAGCATCGATTACTAAGACATTTACGGCAGCGATATTAGCGCAGATGGTTTCAGAGGGGAAAGTCAGTTATGACGACCCTGTTTCGATGTATCTTCCAGAGAAGGTAGTGCATTGGTCAGATTCATTATCTATGACCTTAGAAGAATTAGCAACACACAAATCAGGATTACCCAGTCTGCCTTATAATCACATTCTTAAGGCGTTTTACCACATGGATAATCCATATAATAACTATACAGAAGACGACTTATATAGCTTCTTTACTTATTTCGAACCAGTAGCGAAGCAAAACCGAAAAGTAGAATATTCTAATCTGGGAGCAGGGCTTTTAGGTAATATTTTAGCTCAGGTAGCTGGAGTCTCATATAGCGAGTTAGTTGACCGCTATATGCTGAATCCGTTAGGCATGAATGATAGCTACGTTGGCTATAGAGAAGGTCATCAGATGACGGGTTATAATGGATATGGTGCTGTTACTCCTGCTTGGGAAAGTCAGACTTTACAAGGGGCAGGCTCGATTCGAGCTACGACTGAAGATCTGATGAAGTACCTGACGGCCAATGTGAATGCTGAACAGCCTTATGCAGAGACTCATCAGTCGCGAGCAGATTTTGATGGGTTTGGAGCAGGGACGAAAATTGGTTTAGCTTGGCTGACGATTTATCCAAAGGATAGCGATCTGGAGTTAGTTTTTCATAACGGAGGATCAGGCGGATTCAAGAGTGCTCTATTCTTCTCTAAGAAAACAGATCAGGGTGTGGTGGTATTAGCTAACAGTATTCAATCTGTGGATGCCATTGGATTAAGAATAATGGAATATCTTGACAACCAAAGTGAAATCGTTCAAGCACATTAAAAAGTGAAAGCATCCAATAAAATATTACTGATAGCATCCAATGTGTTTTTCTGGATCATCATCCTGTTTATTGGTTTTGCGCTGGAATGGAGTTTTCCACCATTCGAAACTGAAGATGGCACGTTTCATTATTCTATGTTATGGGGTAACCTATTCAATGCATTAGTATTATATGTTAATGCATTGATCTTATATCCCTATCGTAAGAAACTTGGGATGCCCTATTGGCTGCTAGTCGTGATTCTCTTGGTGGTGACTTCTCTTGCAGAAGCTTTTGTCGATTATCAGTTGGTCTTTCAGCTAGATATATTCGAGAGATTAGATACAGCTTACAAAGACTCTGCAGCTCTGTTTATCATAGATAATTTTCTTGCGAATATCGTGGTTCATTTTCTGTGGTACATTTTATCATTTGCGATCGTATTTCTATTTGAGTCTAATCGAAATCAGCGAATTCAAAAGACCTTAGAAGAAGAAAAGCTAAAAGCTGAGTTGAAATTTTTAAGAGCTCAGATCAATCCTCATTTCTTATTTAATGGAATTAACAGCGTCTATTTTCTTATTGACGAAAAGCCAGATATAGCCAAGTCTACTTTGCTAAAATTTTCAGATCTTCTTCGATACCAGTTGTATGAATGTCAGGATGACTCTATATCACTTGCTGAAGAGATAGCACATGTCAACTCTTACATAGAGATGGAGCGCATCAGAAGGGGGGACGACTTGCATATTTCATTAGAGCTTCCTGATTCCGTAGGAGACTATCAGATATCGCCTCTACTCTTCACACCTTTTTTAGAGAATGCATTTAAATATGTGAGCAATGATGATGATGGCACTAAAAATAAAATTGATATTACCTTTGAAATTAAAGATGATCAGCTGAAATTTAAAATAGAGAATACGGTAGATGAAAATAATAATTTACCGCAAGGAGGCATAGGGATAGCCAATGTCAGAAAGAGATTGGAGTTACTGTATCCTGAAAACCATAGCTTAGAAATTATGGAACCTGAAAATCGTTTTATAGTAGAGATTAATATAACCCTACAGTCATGAAGGCACTCAGCTGTATTATTGTAGATGACGAACCATTAGCTAGACAAGGCTTAGAGAAGTACGTCGAACAAATTGATTTTCTTGATTTAAAAGGGACTTGTAAAAATGCAGTACAGGCGAATGCCGTATTACAAAAAGAATCAATTGATCTACTGTTTTTAGACATAGAGATGCCAATGTTAACTGGCATAGAATTTCTTAAAACGTTGAAAAAGGCACCTGCAGTCATATTTACCACCGCGTATGCTAAATATGCATTAGAGGGATATGAGTTTGATGTTATTGATTATTTATTAAAACCAATTTCATTTGAGCGATTCTTACAAGCCAGCAATAAAGCTCTGCGCTTATTAGGATCTGCACAGAGTGATACTGTCGACTCTGTACAAGAATATATCTATGTCAAAACCGATAAGCAGCTGGTTAAGTTGTTTACATCGGATATACTCTACATCGAGTCAATGCAGAACTACATTGTCTTTCATACTGAAACAGAGAAAATTGTCGCCTTAGTCCCCATGAAGAATGTATTCGAACTATTATCTACGGATGACTTTCTCCAAATTCATAAGTCATATGTGGTCGCTAAGCAAAAAGTCGAGGCGATATCTGGCAATCAAATCATCATAGGTGAGCATAAGCTTCCCGTCAGTACCAGAATGAAAAAAGACGTTGTGGATGC
>CALFUK010000045.1 GCA_937929945.1 uncultured Saprospiraceae bacterium | reverse complement strand
AAAAATCGAAAAATCACCCTCTCTGAAAACGAAATACCTGAAAAATGGTACAACATCACGGCGGATATGCCGAACAAGCCACTCCCGCCACTACATCCAGCGACCAGAGAACCCATCGGTCCAGATGCCTTGGCACCCCTCTTCCCCATGGAGCTGATCAAGCAAGAGGTGACAGAAGATAAGTGGGTCGATATCCCTGATGAAGTCAGACACATCTATTCTATGTGGCGACCGACACCTCTATATCGAGCTTATGGTCTCGAGAAAGCGCTGGACACACCAGCCAAGATCTATTACAAATATGAAGGTGTTAGCCCTTCTGGATCTCACAAGCCCAATACGGCCGTGCCACAGGCTTACTATAATAAGCAGGAAGGCATCAAGCGCATCACGACGGAGACAGGCGCAGGCCAGTGGGGTAGCGCATTGGCATTCGCTTGTAATCACTTTGATCTGGAGTGCGAAGTATACATGGTCAAGCTCTCCTATGAGCATAAGCCCTACCGAAAGATTATGATGAATACCTGGGGTGCAAAGGTATTCCCCTCTCCCTCTAATGCGACAGAAGCAGGCCGTAAGATTCTGGCGGAAAATCCAGACACGACAGGATCCTTAGGCATTGCGATCTCAGAAGCCATAGAACGTGCTGCGACGAATGATGATACAAAGTACGCTCTCGGCAGTGTGCTGAATCATGTGAAGCTGCATCAGACCATCATTG
Organism: uncultured Saprospiraceae bacterium; assembly: GCA_937929945.1. Classification (GTDB taxonomy): domain Bacteria; phylum Bacteroidota; class Bacteroidia; order Chitinophagales; family Saprospiraceae; genus CALFUK01. Next base: position 7,152 of record CALFUK010000045.1, on the reverse strand, counting down.
GACAGGAGGCAGTGAAGCAGATGGAGAAAGCGGGAGAGATGCCAGACATCGTTATAGCACCCTTTGGCGGGGGCTCTAATTTTGCAGGATTAGCATTTCCATTTTTACGACTTAACCTGGAGAGTGGAGAGAATAACATCAGGTGCATCGCTAGCGAACCCACGTCATGCCCTAAGCTGACTAGAGGCGTATTCCGCTATGACTTTGGAGACACAGTGGGGATGACACCACTGCTGCCGATGTATACCTTAGGACATAATTTTGTTCCCGCACCGATCCATGCAGGAGGACTGCGCTATCATGGCGCAGGCGTCATCGTCAGTCAGCTACTCAGGGATAAATTGATCGAAGCTGTAGCTCATGACAATGTAGAAGTATTCGAGGCAGGTGTCACCTTCGCCAGAGCAGAAGGCATCATCCCAGCACCAGAAGCAACACACGGTATCGCTAGCGCCATCGCAGAAGCGAATAAGTGCAAAGAAGAAGGTGTATCACGGACCATCCTCTTCAATATGTGCGGCCATGGCAATTTTGATATGAAAGCATATGAGGATTATTTTGCAGGTAATATTGTGAAGCACGAATTATCCAAAGCGGAGATTGATGCGTCCTTGGCAAAGCTGGATACACCATTGATACCTTAAGGCGTCTGGGCGAAACCAATGTTTAAAACCAGCTGATTGTCTTTTCACGATTGGCTGGTCAATCAAGATTATTAAAATCTGTTCAGCAAAAACCACTAGCCCTTTGTAATTCCCATAAAACATCTATTGAGTAGATAGCGAGGACACCCAAGTGGATGATTTTTGCTTAGTTGACTGTACAATGGTATATCGACATTAAAAACTGAATATGATTTTTGGCTTATTTATCAGTCATTAAAAAATGACTGGTGCTATAGCGATCAATCATTAAATTGAGTTTAGGGCCTCATTATGATGAATGTCATCAGCGGTACTTGGAAAGCTACGTTGACGCAGTCCTCTTTCACTTCTAAATCAAATCAAGGCTTGGATTCCACCCAATACCTCCATCAAAATGGTATTCTCCAGCATATTTGACTTAAGTTCATCCTTTCATTTATACAGTCCCTATGTCAGTAGATAAGAGTAAAGCAGGAAAATCGAGATTGCATCCTCGCAATAGAAATCGGGAGCGCTATGACTTGCAGGCGATGATAGCAACCGTGCCAGCATTGGCCGATCATCTGATCACCTCCAAGCATGGTGAAGACTCCATTGATTTCTCTGATCCCGCTGCGGTGAAATGCCTCAACAGCGCCTTGCTACATCACTACTACGACATTCAGGCCTGGGACTTTCCAGACGAAAATCTTTGTCCGCCCATACCAGGCAGGGCGGACTACATCCACTACATGGCGGATCTATTAGGAGAGAGTAATTTTGGCGCCATTCCGAAAGGAGAGCAAATGAAAGTGCTGGATATCGGTGTGGGAGCCAGCTGTATATACCCGCTCATTGGAACGGTAGAGTATGGATGGTCCTTCATTGGCTCAGATGCGGAGCAGTCCTCAGTAAGCTCTGCCCAGCAGATCGTCAAGTCTAACCCCCAGCTTTCAACACTCATCGAATGCCGATTACAAACGAATTCACAACATATGTTTCACGGTATCTTGGCTGATGATGAAGTGATTGATTTTTCTATGTCTAATCCTCCTTTTCACGCATCGGCTGATGAGGCACTAGACGGCGCGAAGAGAAAACGTAAAAATTTATCTGGCAAACCAGTAAAAAAGCCCATTCGCAATTTTGCTGGTGTGAGCAATGAGCTCATATACCAGGGCGGCGAGTTCGCCTTCATTGACCAGATGATCAAAGAAAGCAAGCAATACGCCACACGCTGCTTTTGGTTTTCGACGCTGGTCTCTAAGCAGTCTAATCTCAAACGAATCTATAAAGCCATCGAGGCTGCTTCTGTGCGGCGCAGCCGAACCATCCAGATGGGCACCGGTAATAAATCAAGCCGGATAGTTGCTTGGACATTCTTGACAGCAGAGCAGCAGAAGGAATGGCGAGAGACGAGGTGGAAGCTGAAAGAGTAACGTGAATACTTAGTGACCGTAGTGTAAAGAAAATATAATTCCCTGATAGCTACACATTACCCTGTCCTTAACCACCCTGTAATGCTCATCCGAGGCTTATGGCTCAGTAATACCTCATGCTCTATTTCGCTGCTTTTAAAAAACACGCATTTGCCACTGGTGGGTGAGATCAGTTGCTCGCTATTCGCATGATAGATGCACAGCTGGCCACCGTCAGCGATGACCCAGTCTTCATTGAGGTACATGATCATAGAGAAGGCTCTGTCTTGATTGTCTTTGAATTGGTCCAGGTGTCGCTGATAGGAGCTACCCTCAGCGTAGTAAGCGTAATGAAATTCATAATTGGTGATGCCAGTGTAGCAGGTGCGATTGAGGTAGCTGACGAATTCATCCATGAAGTCAAAAAACTGATTTTCGTGTATGTCATCATGCTCGCGTGAGAGCCAATAGATCACATCACTGCGGATGGATGTCTGAGTGACGCGCTGTTCATTGCTGCCGACACCTGCAGTCTTGAATTGTTGATCACCGAGCAGCTGCAGTAGCTTCACTTTGAGCTGGCTCGCTAATGCCTGATCTAAGAAGTCATCGCTCTCGCCGACATGCGACTCCAGATAGTTAGAGATCATATGCTCAAATATTCGTTCCACTTTTCAAAGATTAAGATCACACCAGCATATAACTGAGGACTCTATAATGGTACTCCTTAATTAATAGGAAACAAAGGAAATCGACGGATTAATTGAAGGCTGATGTTAGGGCCAGGCTCCCAGAGTAGATCTGAGAAAATACGAGCCAATAATTTTATTGATGGTTGATATGGCTCATCAGATCTTAAGAGAAAGCCTGCTTGGGCAAAACGATTTATTCTAAAATCATCATCATTGATGATTTCGTATGGTGGCTGCTGCAGCGTGATTTAGACCCAAGACCAGAGAGATGCTTCCGTACTTCTGTCTCAGTACAGCGTGTTGGTATGGCAAAATAATGGATTCATTAGATTCTTGGTAGCAACGCAAGGAAATTATTGAAGTCTATGAAGCTGGTAACTTCTAAAATAACAAACTTAAAATGACAAAGATAGTCTTGGAAATGAATAACTGTAAGAATCTGTAGTAGCAAATTATTTTTGTAAGTTTAGTCTTGCTAGAATATATAGATTACACTTATCAAATATCAACTATATGGTGACGCGCTTTTGGAATAGAACCTTAATATTTCTTTCTTTTTCTTGTATCGTAATCAATGCCACTGCACAAATTGAATGGCAGGCTGATATAGGCTTTTTTAATACTGTTAATTTGTCTGATGAAGGCAAAACTTTGGTTTTTAATTTCACCACAGTAGAAATTTTAGATGAAGATGGACAAATTGAAAATTCATTTGACTTGCCAATTCCTGTTCTCACTGATTGTATTTATTCTTCTTATCAAAATGGTGTAATTGAAGTGATGGTTTTTGCTAAAGAATCTAATAGATACACCATTGATCTAGATGGCAATCTGATTTCTACTGAGCTTATTTCAGTTCTTACAGCATGTTATCGATCAGTCGTAAAAATGAGTGATGAGCATTATCTATTGTTGGGATTTGAGGATCAGATTACTCTTTACAGTATAAGTGAGGGAATCGTCCGAGAATTAAATAATCTTGAACTTTGTGATTTTAATGAAAATTACTTTGTGACGACTCAAAGAACTACTAATCCTACAGAAGCACTTGTTGTTTGGTGGGATTTAGAAAATTTGGAAATCGTTAATGAGTCTATTATTCCTGAAGCTAATCAAATTTGGTTGGGTGATAATGACAGGTTATATGTACGGATATATGATGAGCAAAAATTAGCCAACAAGGATCAGATTAAAATTTATGAAGCTCTTTCAGGAAATTTAATTTCTGAACAAGAAAGAGAGTATGATAGTGATATTTCTGAATCAAGTAGATTGGATTTGATTCAAAAATTTAATCAAGTAAGTGAAGAATGCCACTATGGAATCATTGTAGGCGATAAAAGTGCATCGTTTATTTTAGGTAATCCAGATGAAATAATGACCATTACGAAATTTGATCATAGGTTCGATATTGAAGCAGAAAAATTCGATGGTGATGATTTCATTAGTATTAATCAATCAAGTGATGTTACTATCCATTTGTTCGAAACTGTATATCGTATAAACGATATCTGTTCATTTGGAAATAATAGTATGGATAACGGAGAAGAAGCAGAGGAAAATGAAGAAGAATTAGAAGAAGATTCTACAATGACAAGTGATTTTCAACAAATTTTTCCTTGGATCACAACAGATATTATTGGTGGTGCATGCGATAATCTGACAATATCAGAATATGACTTTGGTGGATATTCATTTGTTTATTTTTCTGATGGTCGATTGTTTTTTGAAGATGGAACACCCTACTGCCAAAAATCAGAGATAACTGATTGCGTCACGATCTATGGATTGACGAGTGATAAGTTAAGTAATGAATGGGTTTGTACTTCAGATGATAGTATAGCCGATAAAGAAGGAGAAGAAGAGAATAATGACAATGATTTTGAAAATTCGATTGATCAAGTAATAAATCAGTATCCATGGTTATCTAACATTGATTTATCAGGCTCTTGCGAAATCGAGGAATACGATTTAGGTTCATTTTCATATCTATACGTCATAACGGGAGAGCAGGGCATATTGTACTATGAAGATGGTAGAGTATTCTGTCGAAGGTCTTCTTCTGATTGCAGAGCTCTTTACAATTTAAGTCAAAGTCAGATCACGAATACCTGGTCATGCGATGGATCTTCAGATCAAGAACAAGATAATGAAGACAGTATTATTTCGGAAGATCTTTTTGTAGATTATACTTGGTTATCAGTAGTTATTCCGTCAACATGCAGTTCAGGAATGATCACAGAATATATATCTGGTGTTTTTACTTTTCTCTTGATAGAAACACCAGAATTCGCGGAGCTTTATTTTCAAGATGGCACCTTCTACTGCAATCAATCAGAAACGTTCGATTGTTTAGCTGCATATGAATTGACAGAAATTGGCAAAACCTTCATTTGCAGCTCTGGCTTAGTCAAACCAGAAATCAGATCTATCTTTACTGAAGATTTATCCTTTAAATTGTTTCCTAATCCAGCGAATGAATTCGTTAGCATCCAACTACCATCAGAAATCAATCGCATTTACATTCATGCAGTCAATGGCCAACTCATTCGTCAGCTTGCGATTAATGGTAATGATACGCAAAACGTGAATATTTCTGATTTAGAACAAGGGGTATACTATATTTCAATATCAGGCGGACAGTCTGTGCGCACAAAAAAATTAGTGAAACTTTAGCCATAAATCCAGATCAAGATCTTCAGCTGATCTATACGTTGATAGTGGTGTCTCATCTTTATCACATTTATAAATAGGATCCAGTAGCTTGTTCGGGACATTAAAGTTTATATGTGTGTGGTAAGTGTCGCATGTTGATCGTACACGATTAGGTTATTGCTGTAACTATTGCCCTGTTGTTGAGTCAGTTTTAGAGTGCTTAAACATGTGATATAAGACCAGCTTATCTGGAGCTAAGAGGACTAGAAAAGATTTCAGTAAATGTAGACTGGCCTTGTCCATTGGATGTCGAGCAATTGTACAAGTGCCCCTGAGAATATCGACAGCGTACCGCTGTAAAATTATAGACGACTTGCTTTTGGTATGCGCTGTTTTTTATAAGGATTTCTCGCAAGGGCCTTCTCCTACTCGACGATGAATTGGATGTTGAATCGCCATGTGGCACAGATCACCATAGTTAAAATTGTTCCTACCCCTTTCATCATCCAACTTTTTCCATTATGTTTGTTGGTTTTCTCGTCATATTTGTGACGATATTTTCGACACACATTATAATCATAAAGCAATCATGTTTGACCGTGCCGTCCTGCATCTGGATCTCGACTCCTTCTTTGTCTCGGTGGAGTGCCTGAAGAACTCATCATTCTTAGGTAAGCCGCTGATCATCGGGGGTACCAGTCGGCGTGGCGTGGTGGCATCCTGCAGCTACGAGGCGCGCCGCTTCGGGGTACACTCTGCCATGCCCATCAAGATGGCCCTGCAGCTGTGTCCAGACGCGCTCGTGATTAAGGGTGACGGGGACAGCTACTCTTATTACTCTAAGCTGGTGACGGAGATCATTGCGGAGGACGCACCCCTGCTGGAGAAGGCATCTATCGATGAGTTTTACTTGGATCTCACCGGGCTGGATCGATATTTTGGCTGTTTTTCTTGGTCCCAAGAGCTGCGCCACCGCGTGATTAAAGAGTCCGGTCTGCCCATATCATTTGGCCTGGCGGTGAATAAGCTGGTCTCTAAAGTAGGTACAGGAGAAGGCAAGCCCAATGGGGAGAAGCAGGTCCCTAAGGGCACCGAAAAAACTTTTATGGCCCAGCTGCCGGTCAAAAAAATACCGGGTGTGGGCAAGGAGACGCACAAGAAACTGAGCTTCATGGGTGTGCGCCAGGTCAAGACACTCAGCCAGATCCCCGTCCGCCTGCTGGAAAGAGAATTTGGTAAACACGGCAAGAAGCTCTGGGAGAAAGCTAATGCCATAGATAACACTCCCGTGGTCCCTTACAATGAGAAGAAGTCCATCTCCAAGGAGCGGACCTTCATGGAAGATACGCTGGATCTACAGATGATTCGGCACAGAATGATGGGCATGGTAGATGCACTTGCCTACGAACTTCGTACGAGTGATAAACTGACCTCCTGCATCACCGTCAAAATACGCTATGCAGATTTCAATACTTACACGAAGCAACGACGCATCTCTTACACCGCAAATGACCGTAGCCTGATCCGCTATGCCTATGAGCTATTCGATACGCTGTACGATCGTCGCCAGCTCATCCGCCTGATCGGTGTAAAATTCAGCGGACTCGTGAGTGGCCACTACCAGATCAGCCTTTTCGATGACAGCATCAAAACGATCAATCTACTGAAAGAGCGCGATCAGATCAGAAAGCGATTTGGGGTGGATGCGATTAGCTACGCTTGTAGCATTTAGCCGGAGGCTAAATGCAATGTTGAGTTATTAAT
>CALFUK010000044.1 GCA_937929945.1 uncultured Saprospiraceae bacterium | reverse complement strand
GGTGATAGACAGGATATCATTGTTCCCTTTGATATCCTTATGAAAGCCTTTGAATTGTTCGCCTCTGAAATCTTCTTCTGTAAGCGTATATTCTTGGATCATGGTGCCCATCGCACCATCCATGACCAGAATGCGCTCTTTGGCGATGTCTTTTAGTGTTTTTGCCATAATGTGTGCAAAGATATCTTAGTTACTCGCCTTATAGAAAGAAAAATCAAAAATTCAGCATTTTTATAACTTCATTCATAAAATACTGTATTCACCATGAAGCTCACTAGTGATCAAAATTTGATTAATCAACTCATCAGGTTAGTCGAAGAGACAAAAAATCAAGTTATCACCTATTCAACTAGCTCTCTCATTACGATGTTTTGGCAAATTGGTAATATGATTAAATTGGACAGCCTAAATAATAAAAGAGGTGAATATGGAAAACAAATAGTCGTTACACTGTCACGAGAATTGGTAGAAAGATTTGGTAGAAATTTCGAAGAAAAGAATTTACGAAGGATGATTCAATTTGCCGAAAAATTTCCAGATTACGAAAATGTCGTTACACTGTCACGACATTTGAGTTGGTCGCATATTTTAGTCTTAATCCCTATAAAGAAAGAAGAGGCAAGACACTTCTACACCCAAAACATAGTATCAAGTGCTTTAAGTGTAAGAGAATTACGTAATCAAATTAGTAAAAAAGTTTATGAAAGAACTACAGCAGCAAATTTACAAATTGCTAATACCAAGTCGATTGAAAAAGGAATATTTAAAGATCCATATCTGCTCGATTTTCTTAAGCTTCCAGAGGGCTATTTAGAAAATGATTTAGAACGAGCAATTCTCAAAGAATTAGAATCATTTATTCTCGAATTAGGTAATGGATTTACATTTGTCGAACGCCAAAAAAGAATGATAATTGATGGAGATGATCATTATTTAGATTTGCTTTTTTTCCACAGAAAACTTAAAAGACTAATAGTTGTCGAATTGAAAATTGATAAATTCAAAGCTAAATATAAAGGACAGATGGAGCTTTATCTAAAGTGGTTAAACAAACACGAGAAACAAGATGGAGAAGAAATGCCAATTGGACTTATCCTTTGCTCTGAGGCAAGTTATGAACAGATTGAGTTGCTCGAAATGCATAAGGATGGTATCATGGTAGCGGAATACTGGACTGAACTACCTCCAAAAAAATTATTCGAACAGAAGCTACAACAAGCGCTAAGTGATGCAAAAAAAAGAATAAAAGGTGAAGGTTAAAGATCGCTATACTAAAACACTATTTCAGTCTAAAATATCCTCAAGAAAAATAAACGATTCCAAACTAATAATCCAACCTCTGCCGAGCTATATTCAGCCGAAAGCCAGCTCCTAAATAAGTATAACTGCTATCTGACGCATCGCTGACCTGATGTCTTCTGGTCACATCCAGGTCGATGTAGGCATTATGGAAGACTTGATATGATAATTCTAAGCGAGCTTGCATGATGTTAGTCACTAATCCCTGAGCGGTTGTGTTATTCCGGTCATCCACTCGGGACTCATAGCTGCGGAGAATATTGCCGCCTTGATTAGTGTCACCTACATCATCACCATAGCGAGTGGAAAATAAAAACACATTCGCTGAAAGTCGATCAATGGGCCGATACCTTATGATGGCTATGAATTCCTGAAAATTAGCACCAAGCGGGTGTGCCAGTGGCTGATTGTAGTGGCTATAGCTGGCGGGCGAAAACTCTGGTAGGTCTTCTATATCACCCCGGTGAGCATAGGTGTATGGCCTCACCAAATTATATTCGAGCTGAAGGTCAAGATTGGGAATGCTTAGCAGGTCTACATATTTGGCTCCGATTTGAATTCCATATTTATTGCCCCACCAGCCGCTACCACTAAATAGCTCTCCGATGACTAATTCATCCAGCATAAACTGACCATAGAGCTGTATACATTGCAGCAGATTCAGCTTTGAGTTGATTCCGATCAGTACATTATCAGGGCTGTCGAGCAGTTGCTCCACTGATCGATACAAGATGACAGGATTGAGGTATTGAAACTCGAAGTGATCAATGCGATTAAAAATGATGGTCTCAAATAAGCCTATGGAAAAATCATCAGTGATATTATAATCCAAGTAATGAGCAGCCATGTACTTTTTAGGCAGTAGTGTATTGGAGATGTTATCCTTACTACCAAAGGCTGATAGCTCTGCGAATATGTTTTGGTATTGAAGCTTCCAGAATTTAGTATTGAACTTGAGATAAAAATAATTATGCGCATAATCTCCCAATAGAAGCGAGTGATACCCATGCCCTATAAAGTGCTTGCCATGGCCAAACTCAATGCCGACACTCTCTGAAATATGAAAGCCGACATAGGCCTCTGCATTCAGGTAGTCCCATCCGTTTAAATCATCGATTATGGCACTGTCGTAAGGCTTAAAAAATCCGTTGCCAGGTATGGCTTTGATAGCAGAGATCCTGCTTTCCACGTGAGGGAGAAAGCGTCTTTGGTTTTCGAAAATGCTGGAATAAAAATAGACTCGATCATCAATGGAGCCTCTGATGTCTATGCCGCGTGTATTTTGAAATATGGGGTTGTCACCCAGCGAACTCCTTCCGCCACTCAGATGAATGACTGGATTGACTTTGACCTGAAAATTATCAGATTCTATTTCCCAAAATGCACTCGGTGATTTATAGAACGTATTGAATATACCTTGCTTTCCTTTGGGACGATGCCGTCGCTTTTGCTGGTATTCATCATTATCATCTAAGAGATAGCTTGTGCTAAAATCACCATAGACATCCTGTATGTGATCTGCGATTTCTGCCACGTCTTTGCGGTAATATTGCTGCACAGCAGGGTGAAAATTTAGATCGATGTCATACATTATATCGTATCGATCTAGAAGATGCATCACCCTTTCATTCTTGGGATACAAAGATGATTGGGATAATGCACACCTGGCCCAAAAGACACTGATTATAATTATGACGCTGCTCCAAATCCTCACACCTTCATATTAAGTAAATAATCTTTTGCGAGCTTATCGAATATCACTCCGTCTTGATCTAAGAAATCAACTTTTATAGGCAGGACATACACTGGCAGATGATGGTGCTGGATAAATGATCGGTGCTCCCACAGTCTGACAGCATCCTTCTCTGTAGTCAGGATGATCTTATTTTTTTCCACCCGATTTTCAAATGAACGCTGTAGCGTAGATAGGTCTCTATCCGTAAAGTAGTGATGATCCTCAAATTTGTAAGTGATCACTTCACTGACCTGCTCAGAGACATAGCTTTCTAAGTATTCACTCGCCGCTATCGCACACAGTAGCAGCACAGCAGTATCTTCCTCCAGGCTGATTCTTTCCGATGGATTAAAGATGGCATAGGGGCTGAAATAACTATACTTACTGAATAAAACAAGCTGGTGACCCTGAGGGTCTATGGCCTGAGTCATCGCTTCTCGCAGCTCTGGCGCAATAGTCTCTGGACACTTAGACACCACTATCACATCCGCCCTCTGAGCCCCGCTCCGATTCTCTCTCAGCCGACCCACAGGGAGTAGGTAGTCCTCCGTGAAAGGCAGATCATACTCGGTCAATAAGATATTGAGACCAGGCTGCACTGAGCGGTGCTGGAAGGCATCATCCAGTAAGACACACTGGGCCGCTGGAAAGTATTTTATCAGCTCAGGTATTCCTGTAGCCCGGCTCTCCGAGACAGCTACAGCTATGTCCTGATATTTTCTTCTGTACTGGAGTGGCTCGTCTCCGGCATCTCTCACTTGATCTTGCGCATTGACGATTTTGAATCCTTTACTTTTCCGTTTGTAACCTCTACTGAGTACGGCTACATTGATATAAGGCCGTAGTAGTTCTATTAGGTATTCGATGTGGGGAGTCTTTCCCGCTCCGCCAATGGACAGATTGCCCACGCTGATCACTGGCACGGAGAAGCTGATGGAACGCAGCAGCTTCGTACCATACAGCGAATTACGCAGGGCAATGCCCAAACCGTATAGCAGTGAGAAGGGAGAAAGTAATATACGCGTCAGCCAGTATTGAATCATATTAAGGCTGGCTGATGATATTGACGCCTATCTGGCATTGGATGCATTTATAGTGATCACAGTATTGTTTTTTTAGGTGAAGTAATGACTGTGACTGCAGCGCCGAGTCAGAGGAAATGCCCAGTGTTTTCCATTGATTAATGATACTATTTTTCTCAGCAGGGACCTGCTCCAAAAGATCAAGCGCCTTATCGATGTACGCATCATCCTTTTTTATCTTACCGTAGCTGAATAGGATCGGGACCACTGCATTAATGATGATCAGGTCAATACGGCTTTTACCCAATAGCTTGCTACGCTCTGTGGATGATTCGCCAAATCTATAGTGAGTCTTCCAGAATGCTGATGGCTGGATGTCTGCAAATAAAGAACTGATCATTTTCACATCAGTATCTAAAATGCGCTGAAAGAGTTGTGGGTATTTATGCAGTAGCTGGCTCAGCTGAGCAATTCTAATCGTTGGAAAATTTGCGGGCCTCATGCGGGCAAATTTCCAATAATTCTGCGCTATAGGCTCTAAGGAATATTTGTGTTTTAAGAATGTGTACTCTTTTAATAGTGCTTGGGCGTAGTCATTTTTGTGGCTCTCTGATAAAAAGCCTGCCTGTCCAAAAAGCAAAGCTTCCACACGGAAGACCTCATCCGACGACTGGACCATTCTTTCAAATGGCAAGCTTTCAAATAAGTAAGTAAATGCCTCTTGGTTTACTTTCAATCCGAAGACCCTAAATAAATGTTTATGAAAGACCTTCTCCCAGTGATAGGTACTCTCATCGAGATCCTTGATGACTTGCTGAGATTTGTCATGCAGCCGCTCTATAGCTATGGTGTTTAGCCACAGTTTGATCTTATCTTGATCAATCGTTTCCAAATTGTTTTCACAGGCGATCCAGCTTTTATTGAGTAGGAGCTTTTCATACTTAGATAATAAGTCTGGCGATATCCTATGTTTTAGTTCCAGGCAGGGTATAGGCTCTTCTCCACTTAGGGTGATGACTTTGTCACTCTCATACACCACGTGCAAGATAACAGTATCGTATGCAGTATTAGCTTGATGCTGATGCCGCAGCCAGTCAGATGCCTTGATGTGGATTTCTACATTACCATTCCATTCTATGTCGTCTATTAAGATGGTGGCTTGAGAGAAGTCAGGCCCTGCATCATGATTGTGATATCCACCTTTGATAATAGAAAGAGATCTGCCATCTGTAGTCTGTAGCTCAGACTGATCGAATAATTTGTATTTCCAGACATGGTGAAGAAAGTCTTCCTTCATGATTATCGTTTTCGGTCATACACTTGGAAGGAGTAGTCGTATTCATTCTTGCCGTCCTTCTGATGATCTTCTTTGGAGACTAAGGTCCACTGATCATAGTCAATCTCTGGAAATAAGATATCTCCCTCCACTTCAGCATCCACCTCCGTAAGATAGAGCCTGTCCCACAGCTCCATGGTCTGACGATATATCTCGCCGCCGCCGATGATCATCGCTTCTTCATCGCCATTCTCTTGAGCCATGCTGATGGCCTCTTCTATACTATTCGCAATGAAACAATTCGATACGATGAAAAAAGGATTTCTGGTCACGATGACATTTGTCCGCTTAGGTAGTGGCTTACCAATGGATTGATACACTTTACGACCCATGATGATGTGGTGATCCAGGGTGACTTTCTTGAAGTACTTCAGGTCAGCTGGCAGATACCAAGGTATGTCATTATCCTTGCCTATCACATTATTTTTAGCTTTTGCCACTATTGCACTGATGAGCATATCGACTAGGGGTTAGTGATTAAATCTGCGTCCAAAATATTCTTCTCTAAGTAAGTCCTGCGCTTTCTGAGTTCGCCATTCAGGTATTTTTCGATCATCAGGCTGGCGATTGGGGCCGCATACTGAGCGCCCCAGCCAGCGTTCTCTACATAGACAGCGATGGCTATTTTAGGATCATCCTTAGGTGCGAAGGCGAAGAATACAGAGTGGTCCTTTCCAGAGTTCTGTGAGGTACCCGTCTTCCCGACTATGTCCAGCCCAGGTACGTAGGCCACTGTGGCTGTCCCGTCCCTCACCACTCTTTCAAGTCCGTCAATCACAGGAGGGAAGTAAATCGAGTCTATTGGCACAGTGTACTTCTCCGTGAATGCTTCTGGTATCAACAAATCATTATTCTTGAATGCCTTGATCAGATGTGGGGTGGTGTATTCGCCTCTATTCGCCAGAATGGCAGCGAGGTTCGCCATTTGTAGTGTCGTCAGTTCTATCTCGCCCTGACCAATGCCGAGAGATAGGACCATGGTGGAATACCATCGGCGCTCTCCTCTCTTTCGATATAGGTCAGTGAAAAATTTACCATCGGGGAAAAAGCCTCTTTGCTCGTTTAAATTATCAACCCCGAGCTTCTTACCTATCCCAAAGTGAGTCATGTATTCATTCAGCTTATCCATACCGATCTCCGGCTGCAAGGGATCCTTCCCATTGATGAATTCTCGCATGACCTGATAGAAGTAAGTATTGCAAGAATGCTGCAAGGCTATTTTAATATTGAATGGTGTCGGATGATCATGACAGCCCTGGCTGAAGCCCTTGGTATTGGATTCGTAGCTGCCATTACAATAGATTGTGCGGTATGGCCAAGTGATACCTTCCTGCAACGCTACTAATGACAAGACGGGCTTAAAGATAGAGCCTGGAGGGTATTTAGCCATCACGGACCTGTCAAAGAAAGGCCGATTGATCGAATCATTGAGCAACTCATTAAAGGCTTCACCTCTATTTTTATCCACCCTCAGTTTATTTGGATCAAAGGTAGGTGTACTGATCATGGTGAGTATCTCTCCTGTCTGCGGCTCTATCGCTACGATGCTACCTCTTTTATTAGCCATGAGTTGCTCTCCGTACTGCTGCAGTTTCAGGTCTACGGTGGAGATCATGTCTTTACCTTCAATGGCGAAGGAGTCCATCCGGCCCTCAGCGAGTGTACTCACCTCTCGGCCTAGATTATCCTTCAGGATATACTCCACTCCCTTCTTACCACGCAGCTCTGTCTCGTACATTTTTTCTAGTCCCGTGAGACCGATGAAATCACCCAAGCCATATTCTCGGTTGGATTCTTCGATTTGTTTTTCATTCACTTCGCCCAGATAGCCTAAGATGTGGGCCGCATTTTGGTGAGGATAAGCACGGACATTTCTGACCTCTGGGTAGAAGCCAGAGAACTTATGCAGATGTTCCTGAAAGCTAGCAAATTCTTTAGGACTGATTCGCTTCAGAAAGGTAAAGGGAAGCGACTTTCGGTAGCGTGGACTATTCCAATCTTTTGTCAGCTTCTTGCTAAAGGTGCTCTTGTCTATATTCAGCAGCTCACAGAAGAGCGTGGTGTCTATGTCAGGGCTCACCTCATTGTAGATCACCTGAATATTATAGATGGGCTCATTGATGACCATCAGCTTACCATTGCGATCATAGATGATGCCTCTGGAGGGGTATATCGTCCGCTTATGCAGCGTGGTCTTTTCAGCTCTGTCCTTGAAGTCGGAGTCGATCACCTGCAGCTTAGCAGTATTCAGAAGTATCACCAGTCCTGCGAGGATAAATGATCCCTGAATTACATATTTTCTGGGTGAGAGCTTAGTCACGTTAGTTTACTTTGAATACAATCTGATGCATCATGATAAAGAGCATTGAAAATATAAAACACAATAAAGTCTTCAGTAGTATATCTCCAATGTACACAAAGCTAAAGGCATCAATGGAAAAATAAGCAAAACTATGTATCAATAGCATGACAGATGCATACAATAAAAACCAGTTCAGTCCGAAATTATGTGCTGATGGACTGCCAGCTGTCTTATATCCCTGCACTGGCTCTATCAGCTTCAGGACGATGTCTCGGCTATAAGCCGTCAGCACTGAGGCTGCAGCATGTACCCCCAAGGAATCATAAAATACATCTACACTAAGGCCAAGAAAAAAGGCCACTACCAGGAGGACTGATCGCTGAATATTGATTGGCAGCAGCATGATAAACAGGGGATAAATCAAAAAGCTTGTCTTGGAGAGAAATCCAAAATTGAGGCTGATCCCTTTCAGCACCAGCACCTGGATGATGACCAACGTAGCGAATCTGATGACGTGTTGTGATACTGCTGTATTCATTGGACAAGTTCTACCTCTTTTTGCGCTTCTTGGCTGTAGTTATTGATGATGTATGCATATTTGGTTTGGCTCAAGTCATTATTGAGCTTCACGGTGATGGAGTAGTTAGCAGCTCCTTTTCTCACATTGAAAGTCTCGATTTTTCCGATAAAGATATCAGCTGGAAAGATCGTAGAGTAGCCACTGGTCACAATGCTATCTCCTACAGCTATATTGGCATGCTTCGGAATGGCTTCCAGATTCATGCGTTCGGTATCATTATTACGCCAGAGCAGGTTGCCGAAGTATCCCTTATTCTTGATTGATGCACTGATCCTGATGTTAGAATTAAGCAGGGAGATGGCTCTGGAATATTTACTATTCACGTTGTCTATGATGCCTAGTACACCATCATTGGATATCAGCCCCATATCGATCCTGATGCCATCTCTGGCTCCTTTATCGATGGTCATGTAGTTATTTCGTGAGTTGATGCTTTGATTTATGACTCTCGACGGGATCAAATCATAGGCGAAGGTAGAGGTGTCTATCTTTGGTGGATTCCCGTAGCCTTCGTAGTACAGGACGCGCCTGAGCAGGACAGCGTTTTCTTGACGTAGGCTGTCTATCTCATCGGATAGCTGAAAGACGTCGGTGACTTTTTGCTTTTCCTTGTAGAGTTTGCCCGTGATCAGATTAGAAGAGTAGAGAAAGATAGAGCGCTGAGACTGGTTAAAATTAACAATCAAATAGAAGCAAAGAATTTCTAAGAGGATGAATAAAAAGCTCGATCCATATTTTGCAAAGAAGAGCAGTAGATTCCTCATTCCCTATTGAATTATGTGCCTCTCGTTAAATGCTTTTTCGGTCGATTAAAAAGGTGTATTTGTGTGTATTCTTAAGCGCCATACCCGTGCCTCTGACCACAGCTTTGAGCGGCTCAGGAGCGACATGCACTGAGAGCTTTGTCTTCTCAGCGATTCTGGAGTCCAGGCCTCTCAGCAGGGCTCCGCCGCCAGTGAGGTACAAGCCTTTCTTATAGATATCAGAAGCGAGCTCTGGTGGAGTATCTTCCAGTGCCTTCAGTACAGCCTCTTCTATTTTGGCTATGGATTTATCAATGGCTTCTGCCACCTCGGTATAAGAGGTCACCACCTGCTTGGGTATACCTGTGAGTAGGTCTCTACCATTTACTGCGAATGGATCAGGTGGATTATCCAGCTCTCTAAGAGCAGAGCCAACGTTTATTTTTATTTGTTCAGCGGTACGCTCCCCGATCAGGATGTTGTGCTTCCGCTTCATGAAGTCGATGATGTCATTGGTGAATTCATCACCCGCTGTTCTGATGGACTGATCAGTCACAATACCAGAGAGGGCGATCACGGCTATCTCCGTTGTCCCACCTCCTATGTCTATGACCATATTACCCTCTGGCTCTTCTACATCGAGTCCGATACCCAGCGCTGCCGCCATTGGCTCATAGATCAGATATGTCTCTTTAGAATCTACGTGGTCAGCAGAGTCAAAGACAGCTCTCTTCTCCACTTCTGTGATCCCTGAGGGAATGCAGATCACCATTTTCAGGTGAGTGAAAAATCTACGCTTTGTACCCGTCATCTCTATGAGGCCTTTGATGAGGCTCTCTGCCGCTTGGAAATCTGCGATAACTCCGTCCTTGAGTGGTCGGATGGTCTTGATGTCTTCGTGGGTCTTCTCGTGCATTCTCATCGCCTTATTCCCCACGGCTATCAGCTCTTTTGTGACTCGATTAATTGCAACAATGGAGGGCTCATCTATGACCACCTCATCATTTTCTATGATTAGGGTATTCGCCGTCCCTAAGTCAATTGCCAATTCTTGAGTAAAAAAGCTTAAAAATTTCATTCAGTTTCTCTCATTTATCACTTTATCCCAGATGGAATATTCATCCAGCTACAGTCTATTTGACTCCGAAGCTATACCAGCAGGCAAGTTCGAATTCGCATATAATACACATTTTCATCTTTAAATTCCAAATATGGTGCCAAGCAGGTTAAAAATTAACTATTCTGCACCCACTTGTACTTCGATCAGTGTATCAGGATCCAAGTATTTCTGAGCAGCTGCTTGCAGTCGCGCAGTATCCATATGCTTCACAGAGTCTATCATCGCGGCTAGGCTATCCACCTCACAGCCTTTGGAGACCAGCGATCTGATTACCTGCGACTGATTCAGTGGTCCGTCCAGCATATTGAGAAAATTGCCCATCAAGTAGTTTTTCACCAGTGTCATCTCTTCTTCTTCCACAGGCTTCTCCATCAGGTCTACTAACTCTGATTTGATCTCTTTTATTGAATTAGCTACATGTTCATTACCGACATCGGCGCTGATGTAGAAATAGCCGCCATGCACAAAATCATCTATCCCTGCATACACGTTGTAGGTATAGCCTTTATCCTCTCTGAGATTAGACATCAGCCTAGACCCAAAATAGCCCCCCAAAATGGTCACTAAAAAGTACATCGCATGGTAGTCCTCGTGATTCCGATTGAAGAGCTTTCTACCGAATCTGATGGCCGTCTGGTAGTTATTGTCTGATGGTAGCTGCAGTTTTGTCGACATCGAAGGCTCTCCAGGTATCAGGAGTGTTTGCTTTATGTTGCGTTTGAACTGGCCCAATGACTCATTGATCACCTGTCTGATGGAGTCGTCTATCTTGCCTCCCGTGAAGACAGTCAGGTTATCATGGCCTATATTCTGCTGGTAGTGCTGCAGCAAGTTAGCTCGCTCTATGCCCTCATACAGCGCCTCCGTACTGTTATATCCATAGGGATGATCACTTCCAAAAATAGCCTCAGTCAGCTCTCTGTAAGCTATCACTTCGTTTTTGGAGAGGTCCAGCCTCAGGTTTTGGATGCTATTGCGCTGGTAATTCTCGATCTCATGCTGAGGAAAGATTGCTTCTTCTAATATCTCCATGATGATCGGCAGAATCTGCTTCACATGCTTTTTGAGCGAGTAGAGAGTGATCTTGATTTGATCCAGATTCGTCGATGTCTTCAGCGTGGCTCCGTAGAAGTCAATCGACTCCGCTATCGTCTCAGAGTCCTTAGTTCTAGTGCCCTCTTTCATCAAGTAGGTGGTGGCCTTAGAGACCATCTTCTTCGCTTCATAGGGCCTGCCTGCATCGAATACGAGCTCTATCTTGATGACATCTTGTGTCCCTCCTGAGATATCATACACGGGCACACCATTATCCAGTGTGTACTGATACACCTCTGGCAAAATGACTTGATTTATCGTATTTATCCGAGGGCCATTGACCCGATCTACAGCATTCATCGAAGCGCCTATGTATTATTATCGTGAAGAAACTATCAAATAGATAAAATTCGAGTATTTTCGGTCTTTGGTTTTGAAGAAAATTTTCGAGACTTAAACCTATAAAGATTACAATGAAATTTAGTGTTTCATCCAGCGAATTATTATCAAAACTTTCAATCGGTATCGGAGCCATCAGTTCTAATCCCGTGATACCCATTCTGGAAGACTTCTTATTCACCATCGAAGGTGACCAGCTGACCATTGGGGCCACTAACTTGGAGAGCACCATTCTGACCACCATGAATGTGAGTGTGGATGAACCAGGGCGCATCGCCATACCAGCTAAAATACTTCTGGAAACGCTGAAAGCCCTACCCGAGCAGCCAGTCAGCTTCAATATTGATGAAGAGACGCGGCTGATAGAAGTCACTTCAGCATTTGGGAAATATAAACTGAGCGGGGACAATCCTGAAGACTTCCCATCCATCCCTGAACAGGATAATACCCAGACGGTATCAATGTCCGCCTCCAGAGTCCAAGAAGCGATCACCAAGACCATCTTCGCTACCAGCAATGACGAGCTGCGCCAGGCCATGATGGGCGTCTACGTTCAGATAGACTACTCCAATATTATCTTCGTCGCTACAGACGCACATAAATTAGTAAAATATACGTTCGGAGATATCAACAGTGAAATCACACAGAACTTTATCATCCCTAAGAAAGGGCTGATCCTACTCAGAAGTGCGATCTCCCAGGATGTAAATGTGGATATCTCATTCAATAAGACCAATGTCTTTTTCTCCTTTCCAGATACGAAGGTCATCATCAGGCTGATCGATGCGAAGTACCCCGACTACAATGCCGTAATACCAGTGAACAATCCGAACCTGATGTCTATGGGCCGAAAGGACCTGCAGAATTCACTGAAGCGGATTGCCATCTATGCGAATAAGACCACCAATCAGGTTGTCATGAGCCTCAATGATACGAGTTTGACCATCTCAGCACAGGATCTGGACTTCTCTAATGAAGCGACAGAGCAGCTCACCTGTAGCTATGAGGGTGAGCCGATGACCATTGGATTCAATGCCAAATTCTTAGTGGAGATGCTCGGCATCATGGATGCAGATGACATTAAGATAGAGCTATCTACCCCAAGTAGAGCAGGTGTATTGCTGCCAGCAGAAGAGAATGAGAATGAATCACTTCTGATGCTCGTGATGCCTGTGATGATGGGTAACTAATATACTTAGCTTAGCGACACGCTCTGACAGCACTATTGATTTACTAATTTCTCTATTCATTGCAAAGCATGACTAAGAAGACCGGCCTTTTTTTCGGATCGTTCAATCCTGTGCATGTAGGTCATATGATCATTGCTAACTACCTCCTGGAGCACAGTGATCTTTCCGAACTATGGATGGTGGTATCACCTCATAATCCACATAAGAAGAAATCCTCCCTGGCCAAGGACCACGACCGACTTCATCTCGTAAATCTGGCGATCGGAGATCATCATCAGCTCAAAGGTAGTGACATGGAGTTCAAGCTACCGCAGCCATCATACACGGTAGACACCCTGGCCTTCGCCCGCGAAAAATATCCCAATCGAGAGTTCGTCCTGATCATGGGCGGAGATAATCTTGGGACACTGCACAAATGGAAAAACTACGAATTCCTGCTTCGGGAGTACCACATCTACGTGTACAATCGGCCAGGCTACGAGTTAGGGCCACTGAAAGATCACGATCATGTACAGGTATTCTATGCGCCGCTACTAGACATCTCAGCCAGCTACATCAGACAGCAGCTCCGTGATGGTAAATCTGTGCAATATCTAGTCCCTGACAAAGTACATCAATACTTAGAGGAAGTACCCCTCTACAAGAGTCTGAATTGACAATAAAAGAAAGAGATCAAGGGTTAATCTCACTAATGAAGTACCAGGCTGTCTTACTGATGATCCTACTGATACAGTTGCCATGTGTAGCTCAGATCACTACACCTTTAGAAGGGTGGCAGTCTCACCTGCCCTATCAGTCAGCCAGATGGGTCACCCAGAGCGAGGATAAGGTCATCTACTCCACAGAGTGGTCCATCATGACCATTGACAAAAATGATCTGTCCCAAGAATTTCTGACCAAGGTGGATGGACTCAGTGACATAGGCATATTCAGGACCCAGTACGACCCCTTCAATGATCAGCTGATCATCGTCTATAACAACAGTAACATCGATGTGGTGCGTGGCAGTGACGTGATCAATCTGCCCAATGTCATGACGAATCAAGCCATTACTGGCGACCGACTCATCTACGATATTCACATCGCAGATGAGCAGACAGCGGTCCTGGCTACCGGATTCGGTGCTGTTGAGCTGAATACCAGAGACCTTAACTTTGGCTTCACCACCAGAGCACGCCGCTTTAATGGGGTGAGCACTCTTCAAAATTTCATTTATGCCAGCTCTGATGAAGGCATCTATCGAGTGGAGCGGACTGATCGGGTATTTCCGGGAGACTTCAGTGCATGGGATCTACTCACTGAAGAAGCAGCACTTCCTCTGGTCTATGAGGCTGGAGCTATAGTCACTCAGTATGACCGCATCTACGTCGTACTTGACGAACAGTCCATCTGGAAGTCTGATGCAAGTGGCGCTAGCTTCCAGCAGATTTATGAGAATCCTGATCCAGACTTTAGCATCAGCTACATGAGTGCGGATGGGAATCATCTAGTCGTCGGGCTCCGTGATGAATCCACGACAAGCTTTATCATACTGATCGATGAAAATGATACTGCCAGAGAGATCAGAGATGGATGCATCAATCGGACACTGTATGGCATAGAGGATGAACAATCCCGCATCTGGTATGCAGATGAGTGGGACCTGATCCGATATCATGAAACTGATGCGACAGCTTGTCGAAAGTTCACAGCTGACTCGCCTTACTCCCATCAGAACAGTGATGTATCTATCAAGGACAATAAGGTATATGTCGCCTCCGGCGGGGTATCTGATAATTTCACTTATCTCTTCAGCAGGCGCGGTGCCTACATTCTCTCAGAGGGCAAGTGGACGAATGTCAACCAGGATGATATCACTCTCTTCAGAGACGAGGATATACTAAACTTCTACCGCATCCTCCCAGACCCTAAGGGTGATGATGTCTTCATGGGTACCTACTGGGCGGGGCTGGTCCGGTACAATGAGATCACTGGTGACATCACCGTCTATGATCAGGAGAATTCCACACTGAGAGGTGTCCAAGGCGATGAGGCCAGAGAACGCATTTCAGGCCTAGCCTTCGACGATGAGGGTCAACTATGGATCGCTAACTTCGGCGCGCCTAAGCCGATCTCTGTGTTGACGCCCGAAGGTAATTGGCATAGCTTCTCCACAGGGTCCTCACTCAATCTGACTGATCCCGTGATCGATGATGCTGACACGAAGTGGTTTCCTGTATACGGCAATAATGGAGGCATACTGGTCTATGATCACGGTGAGAATGTCCAAGATCCCACGGATGACCGCCAGAGATTCATCAACTCCAGCAACAGTGAGATCACGACTAATATCGTCAGCACCATTGCCGTAGACAGAGAGGGCTCCGTATGGGTCGGTACAGGCGAAGGGCCTGTCATCTTTGATTGTGGGAGTGATCCCTTCAGCGACGACTGTCGAGGACGACGGATTAAGGTATCACAAGACAGCATTGGAGCCTTCCTTCTGGCTGATGTGGACATCAGGACAATCGCCATAGACGGAGCTAATCGCAAATGGTTTGGCACGCGCAATGGTATCTTCGTCCAATCATCTGGAGGTGACGAGCAAGTGCTGAGATTCACCGCTAAAAACAGTCCTCTCTTCGATGATAATGTGATCGATCTGGCATACAATGGGCAGACGGGTGAAATGTATATCGCTACTGACAAAGGTCTACAATCATACCGCACTAAAACAACCATTGGCGGCAGAAGGCACAGCCGCAATGTGTACAGCTTCCCCAGTCCCGTACCTCCTGACTACGACGGCCCCATCGGTATCCGAGGCCTTGCAGATGATGTCACCGTGAAGATCACTGACATCAATGGTAAGCTTGTCAATGAGATAGAATCCTTGGGCGGCCAAGCCATCTGGGATGGAAGGGACTTCCAAGGCTCTAAGGTGAAGAGTGGTGTGTACCTGGTCTTTAGCTCCACCACTAATATTTTCGCTGATCCTGATAGCTATGTGACTAAAATCATGATGGTAAGATAATCAGTTGAGGATTACAAGTCTAGCCTGACACCTAAGCTAATGCCTCTGCTACTAAATCGATCTTTCGGCTGCATGCCTACTATTCTACTATTGAGATCTCTTCTTTCTACAAACGCTAGATGAGCAGTGAAGCGTTTTCCGATTCGTCTACTCAATCGTAAATTGTATTTGCCTTCGATTATTCCACGTTTTCTGTAGCCCAATTGCTCTATAGGCACATATTCTCCAGTCGGAAAAATAGAACTAATGGTGCTCCCTTTTGCTTCTTGATGAATAGAATATTCTAGTCCAAAGCCTAAGCCAAATTGCCAACCAGAAAATCTTAAAAGACCAATGCTAAGATCTAAAGGAATGGAGACATTCTGATATCGCTGATATAAGATATTCTCAATAATCACAGTCTTGCTACCCACCGCAGTACCAAAGATATTCTCCGTAATGCCATTCTGTGTTTGTCTTTCAATAACAGAATTTTCATGAAAAGTTGGACTTGACACTCTTTGTATCTGATTAACCAGTTTAGTCCTGTAGTGGCCAAACGTAATTCCTGTCGAGATATTAAGTCGCGAGCCTATCTGTCTTCCGATGACAAACTGAAGATGATTCGATTCTAGCAATGCTTCTTCTTCCTCTCTTAGTAGATCAAAATCATCCGTACTTTTCACTGTTCGCTGCATGAGGCCTAAAGCGTGATTCATATCAATTGACCAAGTAGCATTTGGCTCATGTTGTTCTGGTAGAGATACAAATTGGCTAGCATTTAGTATGGCACCGGGCTGAGTCAATTCACTGTGCAAAGGACCAAGCAAATAGCCAATCTGTGGAAATCTTAACTGCGGCTGATGTGAATCAGAGATTCCAATATATTCTTTAGGCTCATAATCATTATGGTAAGCATACGCTCTATTCGTATTTGATTCTATTTCAGCTTGTAGTATGTCGCTCTCCACTTGAGCAGGCTCATTGATCATGGCTGAGTGGTCGCCTCCTCTGGTATCAGGATTGATGTAGCTTGACCTATCGTCTTTCGTAAGAGATAGACTATGCTTTGGTCTGATCTGAATTAATGGACTTTTAAATTGGTTAAGTCGGGAAGCTACTCCCAGTTTATCTGATGTCTCTTTTCGATTTGATGCATCATTATTCTCTCCGTCACCCGGCTTAGCGTTCACCACCAGATCAGTCGCAGCAGTAGTCCCTTCGCTATTTTTGTTTAGCCCTGCATCTCTAATAGGCTGGCTATACTTTTCTTTTACCTGGACATGGTCAGTCTGTATGTCTGAATCAGCAGCTATAGTCGACCCATTGTTATTCATCATATATAGGACGACAAGCAGCATGCTGCCCAAGCCAAATAATATGGGTATGATAAAAGGATAGCGTCGCCTTTTCTTTTTATTGTCAAAACGAGTCCAAGCTTGATCAATGTCCAGATCACTACCCAATGCTTCGTTGATGTCATTTATATTATTATACCACTCTTTCATTATACTGTAAGCTTTTTTCATTAAGTAATTCTCTCAGCATCTTCTTAGCTCTTGTTAGTTTTGATCTCGAACTACTTTCTTTAATGTTTAATATTGTAGCGATGTCAGCATGGGACCAATTTTCAAATACGTAAAGGTTGATGACATCTCGATAGTCACTTGATAACTTCCTGATTGCAGAAAGCAAGTCTTCCTTTCTAATCCCTTGATAGATGATCTCCTCCAGTTCAGACAGGTGGTCATTTACGGATACAGTCTTTCCTATCAAGTTCATATCTTGATAAGATAGTCTAGCCCTCACTTTAGCTTTGTCAGATAATATGGTATTCACAGTAATAGTGGATATCCATGTCATAATTGATGCTTTGTGCTCATCATACTTATGCAAATGATAGAAGACTTTTTGCATACTCTCTTGCATCCAATCCTCTGCCTGATGGTCGTCTCTCGTATATCTTCTGCAGATGCCATACACCGACTTAGCAAATGTTTGATAAAACGCTTTCTCTGCGAATTTATCTTTAGCGATGCACTGCGATATGAGCCTATCTATCTCCAAGTCGTAATTTTAAAATGTGCCATTTCTTTCAACGTAAAAATTTTCGATCGATAAATAACTAAGTTTTATCCTATCCTTGAGTATCTCCATGAATCAATTGTTAAACGTTTCGTCTAATATAAAAGAGTACAGCTCAATAATATGAGCTGCACTCTTTGCTTATCATTATAAATAAATCAGTTCTTCGTCGCTTCAAATCTAACTACACCAGTAACATTCTTAGTCACTCCATTTTCCTTATAGTTTCCAGGAAAAGGACTACCTAACACAATATTCATGACCACCAGCTCATCACTTTCGCTCACTAATTCATAAGGCGTCGGCGCAAAATCCCATTCTCTTGGAGGATTTTCTGATTGTGACAATATTTCTATGAGTGGTCCATTTGGTGGTGTCGGTTGATCGGGTATATTTTTACTCACATTCACACCTAGCTTATATTCTATGAATTCGTCAGACACATCAGGATATGATGAAAAATAGTCCGTAAATATAAATTCATAATATAGAAATTCTACTCCAACAAATGCAGTATCAATCACCGTCACCCGACAGTTAGAAATGACATAATCGTTTTCGCCGTCTACACTGAAAGTCACAGAGCTTGTGAGCTCTTCCTCACAGATATCAATCTCTAATGGTGCACTCCCATCATTCGCTGTGGTTATTGGTATGGCTCTACTTTTCGTCTGATTTGTAGGATCGTAAGCACGGACAGTCGCTCTACCGAGACCACAATCCTCATAAAAGAATTCAAAATTTCCCTCACTATCTGAAGCAATCACTTCACTAACAGAACTTTCTGCAAACTCTAACAGAATGTAACCATCAGTGACTTTAGAATCTGGAGATTCGCAGTAAATATTTCCAAATAACCTGAACGACTCTGCTCCAGTGACATTGATATCCAAGGTCATATCAGCTTCCGTAAGCTGAAGCATATTTTGCTCGTACAGAATTTTACCGCATTGGCTTATGACATTTATCCCATATGAGTAGCTAATGCCAAGATCAAGTATTACAACTATTCTGAGAGTGTATCTTCCTTGGTCATCACTTCTGAATGATGTCCTAAAAGAATACTGGTTAGAATAGGTGATACCCATATCGGCATCGGGATATACCTCTCCGTCTTGAGTAACCGTACCTGTAATGGTGTAAAACTCACCTGATACTCCAACCATCCAATCAGTAAAATGACTGACCGTTGCACGATAGTGATTACCATCCAAGGTAGCTTCTCCTTCTTGTATCCACAGACCAGATTGATCATCCAAATACCAAAGCGGTACTGTCATTGGCGCAGCTGAGAGCAAATCATCAGGCACCCGCATTGCCACTTGAGCATCCTGACTGATCTGTAGCTGCTGTCCGCTCTCATCATACAGATCTACGGTGATGATTGAAAAGGGCACGATGCCTCGATCAAGAGACTCTTTAGATGCCATATGGCCAGGATACTTTTTACTAAAATCTTCACTGGTAGGGTCAGTGTATTTAGCACTCACAGTGACGGTACCCTGATATGGATTATCGTTCACATCTTGATAGGCATCAGCCGCAAGTGTGACCGAGGATTCTTCGATTTGTATCTCTCTATCTTCTGCACTAGAAAAATTGATCGTACTACCATCACTCTCTAAGATGATATTCACTTTTATTCGTGCATCTACTGATGGTACTATTAGGCCATTGGCCGTAAAATATCCAGGCTTTTTTACCTTAATTCTCTCACCCTTTTCATTATAAAAACCAGATACCGTAAAAAATCCATTCTCGTCACTCATCACTGTATCATCTCCTACGGTTATCTCAGCTGCCTCTACCAGTTCATCTTGATTGTTATAGATCAGTCCGTGTACTGTCGAGAAAACTTTCTTCGTAGGCTCAGGAATATCATTGATGACATCAATCTCAGTAGTAGAGTCCTTACTACAAGAACTGATAAGCCCCACGAACAGTAAAGCCACTAGCAGGAACCTATTAAAATAAGCATTTATCATTTTCACTAATTTTTTTCGATTTTATAAAAAAACTTTAATTAATCGATGCATCTTCTCTCTTATACTGGCAATTCATACTAAGTGCTGCAAATGAAGGACAATAATTAATTCTTTAGTGGTTTTCACTCTCCATATCTCTAGTTCGACAAGTCAAATTTGATTTGATCCTCATAGCCATGTGACTATCATCATGCTGAGATAAGAAGAAATAACTACATGTTTGAAAAGTGACATTAGCCTAAATTCGACTTTCTGTTCTTAGATAACTAGCGGTTCTACAGCGCTTTGCTTGGGAATATCCAGCTCTATCATGAGAGGCATATGATCACTCAGCTTGATCCAGTCTTCATACTGCCCCATGCTGATACTGGTCTGGGGCCCTCTTAAAGACTCAGACGCAAAGCAGTAATCCAGGTGATACGGCTTAGACTGATCCTTGTACATATACCATGTGGGGTCCTGCTCTGATCCAGCTCTGATATCGTGACAGGTGTGGTAGAGGCTGTGAATGTTTTTCTCAGCCAAAAAAGATACAACATCAGAATGGTTCCCCTGCTTTCTACTGTGATCCCACTGCACATGACTGTTGAAATCTCCGACCAATATGGTGCGGTCGGATGGCTTGATCTCGTAGTGCTGGAGTGCAGCCCATATCTGCCCCACGTATGA
>CALFUK010000043.1 GCA_937929945.1 uncultured Saprospiraceae bacterium | reverse complement strand
GAGATCATACATTCATTGAAGTTACCCCACTTATCTACAGCTCTCATCACCACCATATTCTCGTCATTCGCTAAGTCATTACAGCAGAAATGTATGTTGCTGCTGAATCCGCAGGGATTGTCAATTTCTATGATGTAGTATCTCTCTACTCCACTAAGGCTATTAGGTTTCCGACCGTTCACATCGATGATACCATCCACTGACATCCAGTAATCAGGTACTGGAGAATCTTTAAATGCTTCGACTCTCTTCTCTAACCAATCAGCCTCTAACTGAATAGAGTCTCTCTCGGCTGCGACTTTCACATCAAAATCTCCATTGCCATCAATAAAGGCAAGGTATCCTCCGTGCGCGATGGATAGATTGATGGCCTTGTCATAAATCACAGAATCTGTCGATAAGTAGTAGTAGTGTCCTCTGTAGTTACCCAAGGAGGTAAAATGATCAAATACTGGTGGGTGCTCTTCACAGTCACATCCCTCAGGATTCATCTTTCTCACCAGAATAGACTTAAGCTTACAGTCATCATAGCTACCATCGTCAAATGATGATCCGTGTACTTCGGCTGAGCCGCTATTGGAAATTGAAATAACTAAATTATCATCACATATGGCGACTGGCGGTGTATTATCCCACACTGATACTCTGATGGTATCATCTGTGAAGTTATGACAGAGGTCATAGCCTCTATAGATCACATCATGCTCACCTTCAGGTACTGAGATACGCTTTTGGCTCGCTGTAGCTGTATCAAAATTCTTCAAGACTCCAAGGGGGTGAATCACATCTACGTGAGAGATCATACCACATCCATCTTCAAATTTCGTCTCAGGCAGGGTAAATGTCCCCAGACAGTCATATCCATTAGTAGATACCTCAAAATCTGGAAAACTATCCAAGACTACAGGTGCAGTCGTATCCGCTATCTCAATGATCTGATTACATAAGATTGTCCCTTCGGCCGAGCAGTGCCACTCTCTGATAGACCAAGAACGCATCACTTTAGTGACACATCCTGTCCTGCCTAAAAATAAATCTTTGTAGGTCACCCCAATATTACAATTAGTCAATAGACTCACAGACTCACCTAAGCCGCTGTCCATTGGATATAATATAGTTTTCTCTGGGTCGACACCAGCTCCGGAGTCGTTATCCTTAATTAGATAAGGTAGTCCAGCACCACCCTCACTCACTGGATATGGACCAGGTACCTGTATAATACCTTCTGGCGTCGCTAATTCGATTAGCTTCTTATCAGCTAGGTCTGTGCAATCGAATGCATTCATATTCTGAAAGGAAAAGGTATCAGGACAAACTAATAGAATACTATCCAATATAGGATTACTGACATCTCTTATTGGAGCGTTATCAGGATCCATTGTGAATTCTGGATAGATTCTTTCTACTTCTACTCTAAAATCACAAGTATTAGATCGGTTCCCGAATTTATCGACAGCATAGGCTTTGATATCAACTATTCTAGTAAGGTTGATCTCAGCAGCTGCACAGCCAGCAGCTCTATCATCTTCTGTTACGACCACTAATTCGAATTCGCTGCATTCGTCTACAGCTTCTCTCATAAGCGCCATGGGAAGATTATTTGCTTCACAACACTTGATACTAGTTATAGTCGTGGGTGTAGTAGGGCAATTAATTATAGGTGGCCTTTTATCCTCTATGAGTACAAAGTTCCAGCAAGTGTTCAATATAGTTACACCATCAGCTGCAATTGCTTGTATTTCAATTTGGACTTCTTCTCCAGTCTGGCTTCCAGCACCAGTCCACATAAAGTCGGTGGTGTAGGACAGTCCACTCATCCTGTCTAACTCGACACCGTGGTGATCTTTGACAATAATAGTGTAAGAGCCGGCGTCCATGCATTCGTCCGTCAATAGATCATTAGGGCTGATAGCTGCGTCACAGATCGTCCGTGTCGGATCATTCGGATCCACAGATGAACCAATAGAAATATTAACTGACTTACAGGACATTGAGCACTGGGCCGAGAGAGAAGAATATGATAGCGTTGTTACTAAGCACAAAAACAGGACATGGTATAGTTTATGTCTGCAGCTAAATATTCGAGTACTAAACTTTGTTTTCCTCATGAGATACCTTTTGTTGACGAATGCTACTGCTTTGGGAACTACTGAATTGTAGCACTTTGTAACATCAATCTATTGTTAAAGAAATTTTGATTTTCAACTTATGATCAATACGATCGCAGTTCTAAAATCACTAGGTTGGTATATTTCTTTAGGTAATCTATTATCAGAAAACGCGGTTGGAGAGTATTTAGATTCTTTAGGTTCGAATGGAAGTGATGTTGAAACACTTCGATTACGAGAACAAATATAGATTTTCTTTAATGTGTAAGGATACCCTTTATTTGGTATTTTTGAAATTTAATTTTCCTAATATAAAAAAAGCCCCCCTACATAAATGTAGAGAGGCCATCCCAAAAACCGATTTTATCTTACTTGATTGAGATACTATCGGTATAACTCAATCTCCTATTCAATCACAATCATTTTCTTGGTTGCTGTGAAATCACCGCTTTGTAGCTCGTAGTATAGTACACCTGCTACGTTCACCTGATTTCTATTCAGTACGATCTCATTGTAACCTTTTGCATAGTCACCTTCGATCTTTGTCACTGTCTTACCAGCAACATCAAATACTGTCAAGGTAGCTTCACCTGCTTCTGGTAGTGTAAATCCG
>CALFUK010000042.1 GCA_937929945.1 uncultured Saprospiraceae bacterium | reverse complement strand
TCATCCTTCACGCGGGATGGCTGGATCAGGCTTTCGCCCATTGTCCAATATTCCTTACTGCTGCCTCCCGTAGGAGTCGGGTCCGTGTCTCAGTACCCGTGTGGGGGGTCACGCTCTCACGCCCCCTAACTATCGTCGACTTGGTGAGCCGTTACCTCACCAACAATCTAATAGTACGCACACCCATCATTAAGCGCCGGAGCTTTAATTGCTTAGTAATAAACAATATTATGAGGTATTAATCCCAGTTTCCCAGGGCTATTCCTCACTTAATGGTAGGTAGTGTACGCGTTACTCACCCGTTCGCCACTCGTGTATCAGAGCAAGCTCTGACCTTACCGTTCGACTTGCATGTATTAAGCCTCCCGCTAGCGTTCATCCTGAGCCAGGATCAAACTCTCCATAGTAAATATTTTTAGTCTTCGATTGCTCGAAGGACAAATCTAATTATGGCCAATTTAACCCTTGAAACTCTTTTGATTTACGTTTCTCTTACCTCACTATTTTTATAAAAAAGTGCTTGTTATTTTTTCAAATAACGTTTCTCTCCAACATGTCAAATAACTTTTTCCTTATTTCTTAAGGGACCGCAAAGATACACACACAACACACATTAAACCAAGTTTTTGAACAGTTTTTTTTCACTTTATTTCTTCTTTTTTTATCTCCCGTTTGTAACTGCCTGTGCATGACTTACTTACGAGAAAATTCTTCGTGAAAAATTTTTGATTCTTTTTTCGATTTAACGGCTGAGCATGTTCATTCTATGCCTTAAGGTAGACTTAGCGAGTAATACCATCTTTAATCTATTAGGTACTCGGATTCGCTCCTCTTTGACGCGAGCCACTGGACTAAAGCTGATTTTACTGAATAATTTACGGTAATATCGGTATGCCAGGTACACTCCGAGTCGCGCCGATTCTGGCAATCTCACAATTCCAGCATACGCTGCGTCAAAATCTTCCTTGATATCTTGCTCTATAAAGCGCTTTTGATCCTCTGTGAAGTGCTCGAACTCTATGTCAGGAAAGTAGACTCTGCCTCTCTCTACATAGTCGCTCTTCATATCTCTCAGAAAGTTAATCTTCTGAAAGGCAGCTCCCAGCCTTCTGGCTGGATCCTTCAGCTTGTCATACAGCGCTTGATCATTCTCTACAAAGACTTTAAGACACATCAGTCCAATCACTTCTGCAGAACCATATATATACTCATCTAAGCGATCCGGTGTATAACTCGTAAAGTCCAGATCGAGATACATCGAATCTAAAAATGCTTCAATTAACTCTCTTTCTATATGATATTCATTCACGACCTGCTGAAATGATTGAAGCACTGGATTGAGGCTGATGCCTTCCTCTATGGCCTTATAGGTATCCATCTTGAACCGATCCAATAAATCCTTCTTATCAAAATCATGAAAGGTGTCGACTATCTCATCTGCGAACCTCACAAAGCCATAGATACCGCAGATAGGCTTTCTGAGTGATTTGGCAAACATGCGTATACCCAGAGAAAAAGAGGTACTGTATCTCTTGGTAATCAACTCGCTGCATTCGAGGCATGTATTAGTATAAAGGAAGTCCATGGTTTACTTTAAGTCAGTGATGATTTGATTCGCAACGACTCTTCCTGATATGATAGAGGGTGGCACTCCTGGACCAGGCACTGTAAGCTGGCCAGTATAGTAGAGATTTTTTAGTTTTTTGTTTTTAATCCTGGGTTTCAAAATAGCTGTTTGTGTCAAGGTATTAGCTAATCCATAAGCATTACCCTTGAAAGCATGATAATCTTTTTTGAAGTTATCAATACAAAATGACTTTTTGAATATAATATGTGGCTTAATCTCCTGCCCTGTCCGTTTTTCCAGACGATCCATGAGTAAATCAAAGTATTCGGCTCGCAGTGCTTCACTGTCGTCGATGCCTGGTGCTAAGGGCATCAATATGAATACATTCTCATATCCCTCGGGTGCTACGGTAGGGTCCGTCTGAGACGGACAGCACACATAGAATAAAGGATCAGAAGGCCACTGTGGATCCTCATAGATCTCTCGTGCATGTTCTCCAAAGTCCTTGTCGAAGAATAGATTGTGATGTTTTATGTTCTTTAGTCGCTTATTGACACCCAAATAGAACAGTAAAGATGAGGGGGCCATAACTCGTTTACCCCAGTACTTTGGACTATAATTTCTCTGAGCATCAGTGCGGAGAAGCTGCTGCTCCGTATGATGATAGTCTGCTGAGCTGATGGTGATGTCGGATGCGTGGCTCTGGCCATTCACTTGGAGAGAATCCACACTGGCGGTGCTGGTGTTCATCTGCTCTACCTTGGCATTAAGGTGTATCTGGACACCCTGCTCCTCCGCTACCTTAGTCATCGCCTTTACGATCTCGTACATCCCACCCATAGGATACCAGGTCCCCAATATGAGGTCTGCATAATTCATGAGGCTGTACAGCGCGGGTATCTTTTGTGGTGTAGCACCCAGAAACAAGACAGGAAACTCCAATAGCTCGATCAGCTTCTGATTCTTAAATGATGCACGCACTTCCTTTGATAGGGAGCTAAACATATTCAGCTTCATGGCACTGGACAGGATTCTGATATCCAAAAACTCAGTGGCTGACAGAGAGGGCTTCTCCACGAATTCATTGATGCCTACGTCATACTTATATTTAGCACTCTCCAGAAAGCTTCTAAGCTTATCAGCGCTGCCAGGTTCCAGCCGTTCAAACATGGCATAGAGCTCTTCTGGCTTCGCTGGAATGTCCTCCTCACTATCCTCAAAAAAAACACGGTATGATGGTTCTAAGCGCTTCAACTGATAAAAATCAGCAGCCTGATGTCCAAAATCTCCAAAAAATCGTTCGAAAATGTCTGGCATCCAGTACCAGCTCGGCCCCATATCGAATGTGAAGCCCTCCGCTTTGAATTGTCTAGCTCTGCCTCCTGTCATGCTGTGCATCTCGAAGACATTGACATCGTGTCCCTGCTTGGCTAGATAGGCTGAAGCCGACAACCCAGAGAATCCTGAACCAATAATATTAATCTTACTCAAGGGTGTTGTTTATGATAGGATTTAAACATCAAGATAGTGTAATGGTTTTAACACATTCTCTACATTATCCTAAAGAGGTATCAGATTCTGCTTGAATACTATAGTATGTCAAGCTTGGTCGTACTTCGTTATCTCTTCTACTGAAAATGCATGTAACTCGCATTTTCAAGTTATAAAATTTAGACATTTCTTATCCTCTAAGAACTACTCTGTAAAAATTCGAGCTAAGAGAAGAAACTCTATACCTTCTGGGAATCTATCTGAACATTTCTCAATTGAAAATCGGATTGATAACTAACACCAACAATCAACAACAGAAGAGATAAACTAATAAGACCCCATTCTTGCATAGTAGGGATAGCGTTATTAAGAGGCATGGCTGTAGCAGAGTTAGGACATGACAGCTCAATATCAAATTCGTAGGCAGGATCCAGTCCAGAAGCAAATATCTTGGAGCGAGAAGCTATAATAAAATATTGTTGGTCAGGCTCTGTTTGAATCGTATACTCCCGACAGCAGGAGACTCGCGAGCTGATGCATTCATAGGCATCGCACTCACCTTTTAGTAAGGTCATGATTAGTTCATTGGAGACCCCTTCTTCAATGGTAGAAGAATAAGTAAACTCATATTCCTCGCCATCTCCTATGAATGAAAACCAAATTTTTCTGGTAAAGGTATTGAAGCAATCTTCGACAAATGCTACTGGGTAAGACTCCGTTGAAACTCTGAGAGAATCTCCACAACTGATCGGTATGGCAGTTTCGCAGCCTTCAGTTGTAGGTAAGGGTATCTGAGCAAAGGACGCTACTACAAGGAAGAAAAAACATTGAAATGTAAAAATTGCTTTCATCTTTAAATATATAAATCTTTGATCCAAAGAAGAAAATTAAGATCTAATCTAATCTGTTTGACATCAAAATAGAAAAAGCCCCATCAATGATCACATCGATGGGGCTTCTTATCTTCAAAGAAAGTGTGCGCGACTGATTAAGCCTTGCCTCCTTTCAGATTGTCTTGCAGTGTAGTCAGCTCATCCCACTTGCCTTCAGCAGCAAGCTTAGCTTGATCAGGCCATGTGGTCGGATCATGCATCTGGTATCTGCTGCCAGCCTCCGTCAAAATCTCTTTGAGCTTCTCTGGTGCAGCTGCTGCCATATCAGCAAAGGTCACTATTCCACCATTCGTCATCAGCTCAGCGATCTTCGGGCCGATGCCTTCGATCTTCTTTAGATCATCTGGCTTGGCTGGCTTGTCTTCCTTGGCTGCAGGTGCCTTCTCTTCGACGACTGGCGCCTCCTCGACAACTGGTGCAGTCTCTTCTACCACTGGGGCAGTCTCTTCTACCACTGGGGCAGTCTCTTCCGCTACTGGGGCAACAACTTCCTCTGCCACAGGCTCAGTCTTTTCTTCTACCACTGGAGGTGTCGCAGCTGCTGCTTTGGCAGCTTCTGCATTTCCAGCAGCCAGCTGATCCTTAAGCTGTGAGAACACATCTAATTCACCAAGCGTCGTCTTCTCGACTTTACCTTGCTGAGTCTTGATTTTATCTCTCACCTCTCTTCTCTCTGTCTGCTTCACCTGACGCTCCGTATTATCTGCATCTCGCTTCGAATCATCGATGTGTCTGGTATGTGAGACTAAGATTCTCTTATCATCACGATTGAATTCGATGACTTTGAATGTCAATGTCTCATCTAAGCCAGCTGATGTACCGTCTTCCTTCTTCAGGTGCTTCGCTGGTGCATATGCTTCCAGTCCGTAAGGCAGAGATACGATAGCGCCTCTGTCTTCTTTCTTCACGATGGTAGCCTCATGCAGTGATCCGATTGGGAATACATTTTCGAAAGTATCCCATGGATTCTCTTCCAGCTGCTTGTGTCCGAGTGATAATTTTCTCTGATCTTCATCGATATCCAAGATCTGGATGTCAATGTTTTCTCCTACTTTAGTGAATTCTGATGGGTGTGAGTATCGCTTTGTCCAAGACAGATCTGATATGTGGACCATACCGCCGATGCCTTCTTCCAGCTCTACGAAAACACCATATGGTGTCAGGTTCTTCACGACCCCTGTGTGATTTGAGGTCACTGGGAATTTCTGCGTCACCTTAGTCCATGGATCCTCTGATAGCTGCTTGATACTCAGTGACATCTTTCTGTCTTCTCTGTCGATGGTCACCACCTTCGCTTCAAATTCTTGTCCCAGATTGAAAAATTCTCTGGCATTCACTGGCTGATTGCTCCATGATACCTCTGATACGTGGACAAGTCCTTCGACACCAGGTGTGATCTCTAAGAATGCACCGTAGTCTTCTATATTAACAATCTTACCTTTCACGATAGATTCTTTCGTGACAGTCTGATCTAATATATCCCATGGATGCGGCTGTAGCTGCTTCATACCAAGAGAAATACGCTTCTTATTCTCATCAAAATCAAGAACGACGACGTTCACTTTCTGATTCAGCTCTAAGATTTCATTCGGGTGATTGATTCTACCCCATGAGATATCAGTGATGTATAATAGTCCGTCAAGACCTCCAAGATCCATAAAGGCTCCGAAGTCGGTGATGTTCTTCACGATACCTTCGAGTACTTGACCTTTTTCTAATCCTGCAATGATCTGCTCTCTCTGCTCCGCCAGATCTGATTCGATCAGTGCTTTGTGAGATACGACAGCATTCTTGATGACTTCATTGATTTTGACCACTTTGAATTCCATCGTCTTTCCAACGTATGAATCGTAGTCAATGATTGGCTTGATATCGATCTGAGAGCCAGGTAAGAATGTCTCCAGTCCTCCGGCATCTACAATCAGACCACCTTTCGTCTTACTGACCACAGTACCTTTGATGATGGTACCATTCTGATAGGAATCCACAAGTGCTTCCCATGCCTTCAATAGCTTCGCCTTTCTTCTGGAAAGGATGAGCTGGCCTTTTTCATCTTCTTGTGTCTCTACATATACATCGACCATATCGCCGACAGCTAAGTCAGGCATGTCTCTGAATTCTGATAGAGATACCAGACCATCAGACTTGAAGTTGATATCCAAGATGACATCACCTGCTGCTATAGCACTGACCTTACCCTGCACGATATCATTGGCTGATAGTGAGCTGAGGGACTTTTCATAGTCCTTCAGGTAGGCTTCGATCTCTTCTTGCGTGTATTTTAGCTCATTTTTATTACCCAATGACCAATCGAAATCGTCATGTGGTGTTTCTGGCTCCACTTCTTCTGGATTCAGAATGTCTTCGAGATCGCCATCTACTTCGGCGTCTTCTGCATTCTCCACTTTTTTAGGGGCTACTTCTAAGGTTTGAATCTCGACTTCTGCGGTGGCAGGTGGAGTTTCTACTTTTGGTTGTTCTTGAGCCGTCTCCTGGACAGTCTCTTTTGATAATTCTAAATCCTTTTCGTCGGACATATTATCTAAAATTTGTATTCTGACGTC
>CALFUK010000041.1 GCA_937929945.1 uncultured Saprospiraceae bacterium | reverse complement strand
GAGAGCATGCCATCCGCAGAGGTGTCAAGCTCGTCGGCGAAGCGCTCAATACGCCATACATCAATACGATCAATGTCAGGCATCAGCCTCAATATCCAGGTGATTCTGAAATAGAAAAGAAAATAGAAAACATCAATCGGTGGAATGCCATGGCTATGGTTCTACAGGCCTATGACTCAGGAGAAGGTCTAGGTGGGCACATAGCGACCTACGCATCCGCCGCCAGTATGTACGAGGTCGGGTACAATCATTTCTTTCAAAAGAAGACGGAAGAATATGGTGGTGACTTAGTGTCCTTTCAGCCACACGCAGCTCCGGGAATATATGCCAGAGCCTTCTTAGAGGGCAGGCTCAGCTTGGAGCAAATCCAAAATTTTAGACGAGAGCTTCAGCCTGAGGGCGGACTGCCATCCTACCCACATCCTAGACGTCTGCCAGAATTTTGGGAGATACCCTCAGCCTCGATGGGACTGATCGGAGTGAGCTGCATTTATCAAGCGAGATTTCAAAAGTACCTGGAGAATCGGGGACTGAAAGATAAGAACGGCGGTAAGGTCTGGGTCTTTGTGGGTGACGGTGAGATGGACGAGCCAGAGACACTCGGCACGCTCAATATTGCAGTCAGAGAGCAGCTGGATAATTTGGTCTTGGTGGTCAACTGTAATCTGCAGCGGCTCGATGGGCCAGTGCGGGGCAATGGTAAAATCATTCAAGAGCTAGAGCGTAGCTTTTTAGGTGCTGGATGGAATGTGACGAAAGTTATTTGGGGCAGTGAGTGGGACGAACTCTTGGAGCGAGACCGCGATGGCATCTTGGTCGATCGGATGAATCGCGCCCTGGATGGAGACTATCAGATGTACTCCGTGCTGGACGGCGAGAAGGTCAGGGATCACTGGGTGAAGGATAATCCTGCACTCGAAAAACTCATGCAGTCTCTCAGCGACGAAGAGATCAGGACCATTAAGAGAGGAGGCCATGATTATAAAAAAATATACGCTGCATTTGATAAAGCAGCTAAGCCCAATGGTAAGCCCAGTGTGATCCTCATGAAGACCATCAAAGGCTACGGGATGGGTAAAGCAGGAGAAGGAAAAAACACCACGCACCAGAAGAAGAATATGAATCCGCAAGAGAGGATCGATGCGGCGGCACGATTGGGCATACCCATGAGTGAAGAAGACATCAGCAAAGCTAAATTCTACATACCAGAAGAAGCGAGTCCTGAAATCCAGTATTTAGAATCCAGGCGTGAATCCCTTGGCGGCTCTCTGCCAGAACGCTCAGAGACTGCGGAGCCAATACCCATGCTGGATGACACGCATTTTTCAGACTTTAAGAAAGGCTCTGGAGAAAGAGAGCTGTCCACGACGATGGTCTTAGTCAGGATCATATCAAAACTACTGAAGAGTAAGGATCTCGGTAAATACATCGTGCCCATCATACCTGATGAGGCCAGAACCTTTGGCCTGGATGGACTCTTCCGGCACGCTGGAATCTATCAGCCCAAAGGTCAGTTGTACCAGCCAGTGGACTC
The DNA here is from genome assembly GCA_937929945.1 of uncultured Saprospiraceae bacterium. Classification (GTDB taxonomy): domain Bacteria; phylum Bacteroidota; class Bacteroidia; order Chitinophagales; family Saprospiraceae; genus CALFUK01. The sequence goes on along the minus strand of CALFUK010000041.1, from coordinate 9,624 downwards.
TGATACCTTGGCCTATTATAGAGAGAGCACGGACGGACAGATCTTGCAGGAAGGCATTTGTGAAGCCGGAGCGATAGCCTCATTTATGGCAGCGGGCACGGCTTATTCGCTGCACGGCTTACCCATGATACCGTTCTATATATTCTATTCGATATTTGGATTTCAGCGGGTGGGCGATATGATCTGGGCCTGTGGTGATATGATGTGTAAGGGCTTCTTATTTGGAGGCACATCTGGCAGGACCACGCTCAATGGAGAAGGTGTACAGCATCAAGATGGGCACTCACACATCCTATCCAGTGTGATCCCCAATATGAAATCCTACGATCCTTCTTTCGCCTATGAGCTGGCGATCATCATCAGAGATGGTATCAATCGGATGTACCATCAGAATGAAAAAATATTCTACTACATCACGGTCACTAATGAAAACTACGTCATGCCAGCGCAGCCAGAGGGCGTATCAGAAGCAGATGTGATCCGAGGCGCCTACAACTACAGCAGATCAAAAAAATCAAAAAATAAAAAGAAAGTCCACCTCTTAGGATCAGGCTCTATCATGAGTCAGGCATTAGAGGCGGAGACGATGCTGGAGGAGATGGGTGTCAGCGTAGACATTTGGTCTGTCCCCAGCTATTTAGAATTAGAAAGAGAAGCGCTTGACTTAGAACGAAGAAAGCTACTAGGTGATGCAGCTCCTGATGAAGTGAGTCTGATCGAAGACATATTTGGAAGTGAGGCGGGTGTCTTCATTTCCGTATCTGACTACATGAAGACGCAAGGGATGAGTATCGCTAAGTGGATGCCTGAGGCCTACCACGTACTAGGCACTGATGGCTACGGTGTAAGCGAAGGCAGATCTGCACTCAGAGATCACTTTGAGATCAGTCCTAAATTCATCGTCTTAGCAGCACTCAGGCAGCTGCAAAACCAAGAGCTCATCAAGGAAAAAGAAATCAAAGCCTTCATGAAGAAGCACGACATTAATTCTTCCAAACTAAATCCAGCACACCATTGAGCACCATCACCATCAAACTACCCTCCTTAGGAGAGAATGTCGAGCGTGGCACCATCGTATCACTGCTCGTCAGCCCCGGAGAATTCATCTCTGTGAATCAGACCATCCTGGAAGTGGAGACAGATAAGGTCACTGCCGAAGTGCCAAGTGAGATAGAAGGGACCATCGTGGATATCATGGTGGCAGAAGGAGATGAGATAGCCGAGGGCGAAGCCATACTTACGCTAGAGTCTGGCGAAGCTGCAGAGGAAGAATCGTCATCTGGGGAGGATGTGGCTGATCAAGCTATGGCTGTGCCAGCTACAGCGGCAGCCACTCATGCCAGAGAAGAGCCGCTCTTATCAGCTATGCCCGCTTCGGGGGCTCACCCGGTGCAGAGAGCTGACGGCAGCTACAGAGCGACACCCAAGGCTAGAAAACTGTCCAGAGAGCTGGGCATCGAGATAGCCCATGTCAATCCCAGCGGATCAGCCATCACGGAGCGAGACATCAAAGCACACATCAGGACTGTGCCACAGTCAGCAGCCCCACAGTCGCCGCGACTAGACATCAGCAGCTCTTGGGGTGATGTCAGTAGAGAAAAGATGAGCGGCATCATGAAGGCCACGGCGGCTAATATGACTCAGGCTTGGCAGACGATACCGCACGTTTGGCTCACAGAAGACATCAACATCACAGCGCTGGAAGACCAGCGCAAGTCACTGAATGCAGAGCAAGAAGAGATCAAGCTCTCGACGACAGTATTCATCGTCAAGTGCATCTCTAAATCATTACTGAAATATCCGATCTTCAATGCGTCCATTGACATGGCCTCACAGGAGATCATCTATAAAGACAAGATCAACATTGGAGTGGCAGTAGATACGGACCACGGCCTCTTCGTGCCAGTGATCAAGGACACGCAGCACATGGGCCTGAATGTCATAGGTCAGGAGCTGATCAGCCTCAGTGAAAAAGCCAAAGCCAAAAAACTCTCCATGAGTGATTTAGAAGGGGGCGGATTCACCATATCTAATTTGGGGACGATCGGATCCACTTCTATCTTTCCGATCATCAATGCTCCTCAAGTCGCTATCCTGGGTGTCGCTCGTTATAAGCTCAATCATCTGAATCAAAAAATACTGACGGTCACACTGGGCTTTGATCACCGCGTCATTAATGGGGCTGATGCCGCCAGATTTTTACAGCAGCTCAAATATCTGATGGAGAGTCCAGTGCGGATTTTGGCTTGAACGCCGGCCTCAATTTAATTCTTAAAATAAAACAGGAAGAGCGCAGTCGTTCATTTGCCCCTCTGACTGGTGCGCGTAATTTTGCCTACGAGGAGCGCGACCAGTGCCATCATATTTCTATTGTCTTTCAGAATATACCGCCTCTGGAGCCTGTAAATCCGTAATTTGGGATACACAGAAGTGACCACGGTTAATGCAGCAGAGTATTTTATATTTGTACTATGGCATCTCCCTCTCCATTCGTACAGTCACTTCGCTCAGTCATCACGGGCGATGTCTTGTCAGACCGACTGAGTCTGGGCATGTACGCGACTGATGCATCACTCTACCAGATAGAGCCGCTCTGCATCGTCGTACCGCGAGATGAGTCAGACGTCTTCGCAGCTACACGCCTGGCCAGAGAGCACCAAGTATCCATCCTGCCGCGAGGCGGCGGTACCAGCCTCGCTGGGCAGACTGTCGGCCAGTCGATGGTCATCGATTTCTCTAAGTATATGACTGCCATACTGGAATTCGACGCTGAGGAAAAGTGGGTCAAAGTACAGCCGGGCATATCGAGAGATGACCTCAATCTGTTTCTGGCCGAGCATGGACTGATCTATGCGCCAGATCCAGCGACCAGCAGTCGGGCCAACATTGGTGGTATGGTCGGTAATAATTCATCAGGGACTAAGAGTATCTTATACGGTAAGACCATCGATCATCTGCTCCAGATGAAGCTACTCCTGAGTGATGGTACCATCTTGGAGACTCAGGCACTAGACTCGCCAGACTATGATCAGAAGTGTGCTGGGGACAGTCGTGAGGCTGCACTTTACCAGCGCTTTCGCGAAATCATATTTAGAGAATCAGAAGAAATCAAAGCCAAATTCCCCAAGACCATGCGGCGTGTCGGTGGCTATCCACTAGATGAATTCGTCTATACGGATCAGTGGAATCTAAGCAAGCTATTCTGTGGAAGTGAAGGGACCTTAGGGCTGACCCTAGATGTCACTGTGAATGTCGTAGATCTACCCAAAGCGAAGTGCATCTGTGTCGTCCATTTTGACCAGGGCATCGACGCGATTAAAGCGGTACCGACGATGGTCTCTTATCAGCCCTCCTGCGTAGAAATACTAGACGATACGGTCATAAAAATGAGCCGCGAAAATCTCACGACTAAGCGGCATACGCATTGGATCGAAGGTGATCCCGTCTCAGTACAGATCGTCGAATTTTTTGGTGATACACAGGCAGAGATCGTCGCCAGAGCTGAGCAGATGATCGGCGCATTACAGCAGCAGGGCTTTGGCTACGCCTATCCCATTTTTACCAGTGAGCAGGATATGATTGATGTCTGGACCATCAGAAAAAAGGGTCTAGGCTTGATGCTGGGCAGACCAGGGGATAAGAAGGCCATCGCCTTCATAGAGGATGCGGCCATACCCTTAGATGTCTTGCCAGACTACATCACAGAGGTGCAGGCCGTGTGTGATAAGTACCAGACAGAGGCTGCTGTCTATGCCCACGCTAGTGTCGGCGTGATCCACGTGCGGCCCTTTATGGACATGACGGATCAAGTAGACATAGATCGATTTAAGGCCATTGCAGAAGAGACATTTCAGCTGGTCAAAAAGTACAAAGGCTCTTGGAGTGGTGAGCATGGTGATGGTCTGGTCCGCAGCCCGTTTAATCGGGATTTCTTTGGCGACCGCTTATACCAGACTTTTAAAGAAGTCAAGCGACTCTTTGACCCTGACGGCTTGATGAACCCGGGAAAGATCGTCGATGCCCCACCCATCGATCATAACTTAAGGTATGGAGCCAGCTATCGAGATCAGCAGATCGATACCGTCTATCACTACCGAGAGGATCAGGGCTTTCACGAGTCAGTGCATATGTGCGGTGGGGTAGGTGAGTGTCGTAAGAAGTCGGGTGGTACCATGTGTCCCAGCTTCAAGGCGACTGCTGACGAGGAGCACTCTACCAGAGGCAGGGCTAATGCGCTGAGGCTGGCCATGTCAGGTCAGCTGGGGACTGATGGCCTCACTGATGATCGCCTCATCGAGGTCTTGGATCTCTGCCTGTCCTGCAAAGCATGTAAGTCAGAGTGTCCGAGTAATGTCGATATGGCCAAGCTGAAAAGTGAGGTTTGGCAGAAGAAGTTTGATGCAGGTAAAATCTCCCTTAGAGATAAGCTGATCAATCGATCGCACATCCAGTCCAGACAACTATCAGGAGCGCTCGCACCAGTCGTCAATCTGGTTCAGAATAGCTACCCCGTCAGATGGGCAGCAGAAAAAATAGCAGGCATAGAGAAGCAGCGTAAGCTACCCACTTATGCTTCCCAGACCTTGGGCAGTTGGTACCATAAGCACTATCGGACTCAGAATACGGAGGAGGTGGTCCTTTTCGCAGATACCTACATCAACTATCATGAAACGCACATTGGCAAAGCGGCGATTCAGCTTTTGGATCAGTGTGGCTACCGAGTGGTCCTCGCAGAAGTCGGCTGCTGCCAGCGACCACGCATCTCCAATGGATTCCTGCGCAATGCAAAAAAGGACGGAACCACAGTCGCAGAAAAGCTGAAGGTCTATTTAGATAAAGAGATTCCCATTCTGGTGTGTGAGCCGAGCTGCGCGACGGCTTTTCATCTGGACCTGCCTGACCTGATCGATGATGCAGCACTAGCTAAGCAGCTCAAAGCAGGAGTTCACATGATCGATGTATTCTTGCATGATGCCCTTAATTCGGGACAGCTCAGTGGTTCATTTCAATCTAAGTATGAGCATCTAAAAATACACGGGCATTGTCACCAAAAGGCCATTTATGGCACGACAGCTATGGCTTCTGTCTATCAGGCAGGTGACATCGATCACGAAATCTTGGATACGGGCTGTTGCGGTATGGCAGGCTCATTCGGCTATGAGAAGGAGCACTATGCTATATCTAAAAAAGTAGGTGAGGATCGATTATTCCCTGCGATTGAGAAGATGAAGTCGGGTGAAAGCCTGGTCGCTTGTGGCGTCAGTTGTCGCCACCAGATTGAGCACTTTTCGGAGCGAAAGGCTCTCCATTGGGTGGAGACGGTGGAGTATAGCCAAGAAAGTTTGAACTTATAGTGTCTTATGGCTCGTTATAGGGTCATAACACTAAAGCTAATACCATGAGACCACGTATGATTATGAGAATGTTGATGATGTTCGGACCTATGCTCCTCAGACAATTTCAGAAGTATAAGAAGAAGCAGAAGCCATAGCTGCTGAGTTAAAGAGCAGGCTATTGTAAGAGTTAGTTAAGTTGAAAGTGATGAGTGTCTTTGTATAAATGAGACCTTGCTGAGCTATCCATCACAATTAATAAATGACTTTTGCTTTTAGATTCTGGTAGAGAGTTGCATTTATTTTGAGTTCGCTTTATTCCGATAGATGTTGACGACTTCCAGCTTACTATTCACCTCCAGTATTTTATATATTTTTTTGATGTGGAATCTTACGGTATCTATGGAGAGATCTAAGTCTACCGCAATCATCTTATAGCTCAGGCCTTCTGACAGCGCCTTCACGATGTCGGTTTGTCTGTCGGATAAGTGCTTCATTTTTGGCTGGGGCGCTTTTTTACCGATGTGATCGATGAGCTTCCTGGCGATGGAGGGAGACATGTAAGAACCACCACGATGGACGGTGAAGATGGCTTCCATGATCATTTTAAGCGGCGTCTTTTTTGAGATGTATGATTGAGCTCCATTGCACAGGGCTTGAAAGATTTTATCACTATCGTCATATGTGGTCAGCATGATGACATCCAGACCAGGATGCAGCTTTTTGATATGAGGCAGGGCATCTAGGCCATTCATGCCTGGAAGACCAATATCCAAGACCAGTACATCGATCTCAGTGGTACTGATCTCAGACAGCGACTCTAAGGCAGCCTCGACAGAGCCAGCTGCAAAAACTAAGCTCATCGCTGGATATAGATTGACACTTTGGATCAGACTACTTTGGATGGTCGGATCATCTTCTACGATTGCTACATTGATCAGTTCCATTTCTTTTTTCTTTGTTTGGTGGAAGTATATACCAAAAGTAAGCATTCAATATATGATAGTAAACTACATGATCATGTAGTGGCTAGGCTATGGGCAAGATGACAGATGTCCGATAGCCATCCTGATATTCGAAGCTGTACTGACCGCCGATCTCTTCCGCTCTAGACTCCATATTTCGGAGTCCTTGGCCTGAGGTCCTGAGTCTTGTTTGCTGAGTGCCGTGATCTTGGATGTCGATGCGTAATTGATCTTTGGATGTGGTGATGTTTATTTCTATAGTTGATGTATCAGAATGCTTCATGATGTTGATGATCGATTCTTTAAAAATCAAATAGGCTGCTTGTCGAGCATTCGGGGCTAATTTTTGGGACTCCGAGAATAGATGAGTTTGCAGATGATAAGTAATCTCTGTGCTGGGTAAATTGTCTTCGATAAAGTCCAGCATCCTGTCTTTCAGATCCAGGATGCTGTCTCTACGAGAATCGATTGCCCAGACGGTATCTCTCATCCGCTCCATCGCTTGTCGGCTCTTGGCGGCGATCTGTTCTGCCATGGGCTTAGAATCTTTACCGACAAAATTTTCTAATAGCTCAGACTGCATCGCGATACCCGTCAGGACAGTGCCCACATCATCATGGAGGTCTTTAGAGATTTTATTTCTCAGGACTTCCATCTCTCGCTGCTTAGAGAGGCGCTGTAAGTAGCGCATGCGCTGATAGTAGACGATCGCTCCGATTAACAGCAGGAAGAAGAGGCCCTTGGCAAAGATCGTATCCCACCAGGCGGGACTGATATATATCTCCATACGCAGTGGCTGATCTGTCCACTGACCGTCACTGCTGGAAGCATCAATCTCCAGGGTGTAGTCATCAGGTGCTAGATTATACAGCGCGAGAGTATGATCACTACCGTGCTTCACCCAGTCTTTGTCTTGTGGCAGTAAGCGATATTGATACTGGCACTCTTGCTGGCTGACGAAGCTAAAATTGGAGAGGGCGATGTCCAGGTCATTTTGGTCATGATCCAGCTCGATGCGGACGACATCAGCTGTGAGATCAGCTGGCACATGCTTCTCACCATTCACGTAGATGTCAGTGATCACTACCTGATTTGCCTTTTGGCTGACTGACATTTTTTGAGGATCGATGACGGAGAGGCCCTTATACCCTGAGAAGTAGATCAGTCCGTCGAGCTCAGCGACGGGACTCGGCGCATCCAGCGTTCCACCTCCGACATTCTCGGTGTAGTGTAGTGAGGACCGACCAGCAGCCTGGTCATACCTGATGATGCCGCGATGTGAGGCCAGCCAGTAGACTCCAGATGGCTCCTCTATCATCCACCGGAACGCACCGACTTGATAGCGAACATTAAGATCTAATAAGTCGAGACTGCCATCTTCGGAGTGATATCGATACACCTGACCATTGACGATGCCCCACAGCCGATCAGCATCATCTCGATAAAAGTAGGAATACATGGATCTGGATAAGTTTAGACCATCATGGCTCAAGACTGGTCTGGATACGGTCTTGTCATAAGACACCAGCGCCAGCCCTATGTCCATCCCGACAATGATTCTTTGGTGTTCAGGATCATCGATGATGTCTAAGACATTGATGAATTTTCCTGTGATACTGTCTTGGACCAGCTCGTAGACATTAGAGACTTCGTCCGTCTCAGGATTGTGGTATTTCAGGCGACCCCAGTGATCGATCATCCACAGATGGCCTCGATCGTCTTCGATGATCTTGCGGATGGTGCGCAGCCAGTTATTCTGATCGTCTACGATGAGATTACTTGCGAATGTTTTGGTGATTTGCCCAGCCTCTTGCTCGTGCTGATAGAGATGGAATCGGGTCCCGATCCATGTATGTCCTGTCCGAGAGGACAGCAGGCCATAGCTCGGCGTCCCTGCTGGTATGCCATAGAGAGGAAAGGCAAATTTATGATCTGTAGGATCATAGCCGCAGACACCGACGGGCGTGGATAATAAGAGGCGCCCATCTGCTGTCGGCTCGATCCCAGATATGTCATTATGGACTAGAGGGTCATACTGATCAGACTCCGCGTAGTAAGTTCGAAATTCTTTCAGCTTAGGCGAACATAGCTGTAGCGAACTAGAGCCTATCCAGTAAGCACCATTTCTATCTTGTGATAGGTGATTGATCTGAATACCGTCTATGCCCAGTTCAGACTGTTTATTAGGCTGATAGTGGCGCAGTATGCTTTCATTACGGATGTCGATGAGGATGATCCCCGATTGATTCGTGGCCAGCCAATACAAGTCTTTCGTTAGTGGATGCACATCATTGATGACGACATGCTGAGGCGCATTGATGAGTGGAGTGACATCGATGATCCGCTTGATTTTCTCTTGCTCCATATCCCAGAAGACGAGTCCATTAGGCTTGTCTGCGAGCAGCAGCGTCTCTTCGTCCAGTGGGATGATGTCAGCGATCCAGTCATCTAAGTATTGAAGACTGAACCTGGGATCGAAGCGATAATAGGTAAAGGCTTTAGACTGGAGATCATACTTGATGAAACCGAACTTGATAGTCCCCATCCAGAGGGCTTTGCCGGCTTGGAGGTGCATCGGTCCGATCCTTACTTTTTCTGGGTGTGGCCAAGTATCTGGTGACCTGACGGCTTCGATCTTGATCAGCTCGACGGAGTCTTGAGCAGGTCGATAGTACTGTATGCCGCCGTGGCCAGAGATCCACAGGTGACCATGCTCGTCAGGTATGATACTGTGTGCTGCTGGCATGGACCAGCCATCTTGAGTCGGGAGTCTGACAGGCTGGAAGACATCACGTGATCGATCATAGCGATGCAGATAGCCTAAGCCACTGATCACCCAAAGTGTGCCTGCCTCATCTTCATAGAAGCCACAGGCACCTTTGAGGTGGATGCCCGCTTTGATATCGTCAAAGTATGGTTTGAACTCGTAGCCATCATAGCGGGTGAGTCCTTCATCTGTGGATATCCATAAGAAGCCAGTTTTGTCTTGGTAAGTGTTGTAGGTATTTTGCGACGGTAGTCCATCCTTAGTCGTGAATGTCTGGAAGTAGAGTTCGTCTGGGACATAGTCTTGGGCTTCCTGTGCCCATGCTAGCTGGCACCATACCACGAGGAATATGATAGAAGTGTGTCTGAAGGGTTTCATGAAAATAGCAGTGGTAAGATAGCCATTTTGTATTAATGCTGAATGGTCACGCCCCCACTCCCTACCCATAGTGTCATCCTGAGCTGCCTGTCCAGTAGGCAGGCAGGTTTCAGGATCTGGCTTTGAGCGCCGCCTCACTTCCCATTAAACAGTAAGCATTCAAAATTCACCATTACCTTCC
>CALFUK010000040.1 GCA_937929945.1 uncultured Saprospiraceae bacterium | reverse complement strand
TGAAAATCCCCTCTCAACCGAAGGGGAGGGGTTTTCAAATACTGGAGCGGACGTAAATATTCATAACTTACAGTCAACATCAGACCCAAATTAAAGTGTATGGTTTATGCTAACTGTCAGATGAAGTAGTGGCTATTACATTTTAGGACTAGACAGGGTTTCTCTTTACTTTTGATCTATTCTGATTCTTGTAGGAAATCATAATTACCGATACCAAGCCAAGAGCCTTCTGGTGTGATTAATCAGAATAAAGGTAATTCTTCAATCCTTCATAAATCGTTTTAGAATTTGTCCAGTTTCTGTAGCAATGATGACATGATAGATGCCTTTTGCCAGAGTAGAGACATCTAAGGTTTCACTTTGTATAATGCCATCTGTCAGGTCCGTGTGAATCCGCCGTCCCATGGCATCATGCACGGAAATACTCTTTGTGGACATACCTGCAACATGAATATTCAATTCGTCTTTGGTTGGATTCGGAGATAAGCTAATCTTACTTTGAAGTTTTAGTTCCTCCTCGGTGGGAGTTGTATTATCCAGAGACACATTTCCTAAAATAGACCACCCACCAGTTAGGGCGTGATCGGCATTCCATACACCAGTAATCACCTCTATCTCATTAGAGAAAAACACATAGGTATTTCGTGCATCAAGTCCCCACGACTGAGCTTTCTGATCGTCCGCAGCTGGTTGGATCAACCTTAAGGCAAGAACATAATCATCTGCTGAAGTCATTTGCAAAGGCTGAGAATGGGAGATCGTATAGCTTAATCCATCTGGCATGATCTGGCTTATGTTATATTCGACTTCAAACTGTGTCACAGGATGATCATTCGCATCTAGTAGGGCCAGTTGTACGTCCCAATCGTAATACATGGGAGCGACACCTATATTCTTTAGTTTCAATTCTGTATGAAGCGTGTCAGAACTAGATAAAGACTCTGGGAATGAAGCAGACTCGATTTGTAAATTGTAGCCCATTCTGCGGTGCATGTCCATAAAGCCCTTGCAGTTTTGACTATTAGGATTGGTCATACATGGCCTTTCGTTTTCTCCTACTTTCATGGTAGAATAGTGCCCCTGATCAATCATATTCATGCCGACCGCGCTTCCAAACAGAGTGTTATAATCGGATGTACTAAGATTAGGAGGTGCCTCCCCTCCGATTGGTCCTTCTATCCAATGGTCCTTTGCAGAAATGGTATTGTCGAATTGCCGACTGTGTCCTGTAGGGCTAAAAAAATCGTTGTGAAAGCCGATTTCAGTTTCTATAGCTAATGGTGTCAACCAAGGATAGCGGCCCATTAATTTAACGTTTGTAAACATTTCTTTATACGTCTCTAATACCTCCGCCATCGAAGACTCTTCTATAATGAAAGATTCATCGTCATAACTGAAAGTGTGCCACTCTCCCCAATAACCAAGTATTCCCAATTGAAAGGTGTACACACGGGGATCATGATCATATCGCATAGCAAGGGCAGCTATCGCCTCTTTGGCTTGGATTATATAATGGGAATCATTATAATCTGTGATGTATTTACCATTGGGTGCTTGAAGTCTTTTGACCCCATAATCTGTATACAGCCAGCGAGGTCCTGCATCAGAATTTTGGTTTTCTCCATACCAATCAGCATAGAGCCTCAAAATCAAATGCCGGCCTGCTGATCCTGGCCTCTTGATGACATTTTCAACGGCGGTATAGTCAAAGTTCCCGTCCGTCGGCTCAAATTCAGACCACTTTATATACTGAAACCCTACTGTCGATAACTCGTAGTCATCCCACCAACCAGAATTCCATCCTTTCATTGGGTTTTTGTCAGGTCCAGCTGTTAATGGGTAAGTATGTGTGATGCCGCTCTGTGCCGAGGCTAATAGGCTCATTACGACAAGGGATGCAATAAGAATACTTTGTTTCCACATGAGTCAATGTCTTTGGTTCAAGGTACACACTATCCAAGAAGGATTAAATATGTAGTATCAAATAGAACTAAAGCTAGGCCCAAAAAGAGCAACTTACCTCACGTCATCAGCTCCCTTGGCCGTAATAGGCATCATTGCCGTGCTTTCTCTCATAGTGTTTTCGGACCAGACTCTCCTTTAGTCTCTCCGCTTTAGGGTTAATCTGCATCGTCAGGTAGGCCATCTGAGCGCATGCTTCACATATTGCGCTGTTATACACTGCCTGCTGCGCAGTAGGACCCCAGCTAAATGGAGCATGATTTCCCACCAAAATCATCTCTACCTCTCGATAATCCAGACCTTGCAGCTTTAAATAATCTATGATCTGATAAGCTGTATTGTTTTCATAATCTCCTGCGATAGAGTCGTCTGACATTGGTGGAGCACAGGGGATATCGTGGGTCAAATGATCTGCATGTGTGGTACCTAGAATCGGAATATCCAGATTCGCTTGGGCCCAGGCTGTTGCGTAAGTAGAGTGTGTATGGGCGACACCAGCGATTTGGTTCATTTCTTTGTACAAGGCTGCATGTGTCTTTGTATCTGAAGAGGGCCTCAGTTCGCCCTCTATCAGCTGCCCATCAAAGTCCATGACAACCATATCCTCGGCTCTCAGGTTTTGATATGGCACCCCACTGGGTTTGATCGCAAAAACTCCCAGGTCTCGATCAGCCGCACTGGCATTGCCGAAAGTGAAGAGCACCAATCCGAGTTTTGGCAGCTGCATGTTAGCTTCGAAAGCTTCCTCTTTTATCAGTTTATACTTACTCATGTTCGTCTGTAATCATTTGTTGCTGGAAATTATCCATGTTGGCATAAAGGGCGCAGTATTGTTGATAGTGAGCCTCATATGCATGTACCGCAGATGCTATAGGATGATATTCTCTCTGAAAGCCCTGCCCCATCTTCTGCATAGCTTCTTCAATGCTAGGATGTATTTCGGCACAGACGGCAGCAAAAATTGCCGCACCAAGTGCGCAAGTCTGCTGGCTCCGCACCACGCTGATGCTCCGATTCATGACATCGGCCATCATTTGCATGATCTCAGGTGACTTCTGCGCCACTCCACCGAGGGCGATGATGCCTCTGATCTCAATACCCTCATCTACGAACCGCTCTACAATCTTGCGCGCGCCATAACAGGTCGCCTCGAGTAAGGATCGAAAGACCTTTGCTGAGCTGCTACCCAGATTCAAGCCTGTGATGGCCCCTCTGAGTCTTTGATTCGCATCAGGAGTGCGTCGTCCATTCATCCACTCGAGCGACACCACGCCACCTGAACCGATCTCTTCCTTACTACTGGCTCTGACGAGTTTCATCAATAGTTTTTCTGTAATTTCCGCAATCAGCTTTTCTTTAGACTCCACTGATATGACATCACTCTGCCGAATCGCATTTATCATAGGCTCTCTGATCAAGCCAGCATACCAAGCATAAACGTCGCCAAACGCCGATTGGCCCGCCTCTAAACCCAGCATACCAGGGACCACAGAGCCCTTGACCTGACCGCAGATGCCTTTGACAAGTCTTTCTTCCTCGCTATTAGGGATAACGACAATATCACAGGTGGACGTTCCCATGATCTTGCACAGGTAATTAGGCTTAATCTCTCCGCCTACAGCGCCCATATGCGCATCAAAAGCGCCTACCCCGACCACTACATCCGAGCTCAAGCCGAGTCTATCCGCCCATTCTTGGCTCAAGGTCCCTGCAGGTTTATCACTCGTATAAGTATGCTGGTACATGCGATCCACAAGACCATCCAAAAGAGGGTCTAAGGCAACAAAGAAATCATTGGGAGGCAATCCAGCCCAGGATTCATGCCACATTGCTTTGTGTCCTGCAGCACACCTGCTGGCCTTGAGCTGAGTCACGTCATCGCCACCCGTCAATAGAAAAGAGATCCAGTCACAGTGTTCTACCCAGCTGTAGGCCGACTGTCGAACGGCCACGTCATCCCGACTGATTTTGAGGATTTTAGCCCAAAACCACTCTGAGGAGTAGATGCCACCGACATATTTACTATAGTCAGTGGGCCATTGGGAGCAGAGTTGATTTATCTCATCAGCTTCTAGCGTCGCTGTATGGTCTTTCCAGAGCACGAACATCGCGTTAGGGTTAGAACTAAAGTCATTTGTGAGCGCTAAGGGTCTCCCCTGCCGATTCACAGCGACTATCGTCGAGCCCGTCGTATCCACACTGATCCCTCGCACACGCTCTGCTATAGTATGTCCGACCTGTTGCACACAGGCTTTGATGGTCTGCTCCAGTCCTTCTGTATAATCTTGAGGGTGTTGGCGAAACTGACTTTTGTTAGGATCACAGTAAAGGCCCTTTTTCCATCGGCTATACTGGTGGACAGCCGACGCCATCTCTTGTCCATCAGCGGCATTGACCAGTAATGCTCTGACGGAGTCCGATCCAAAATCAATACCGATGACATAATCCATTATACTGCTGTTTTAAAAGCGGGGTGACTGACCAGACTGAATATAATTAATGGTATTGGATTATAGTAGCTATTCTTTTGTATTTCACAAAGCTTAGGTGAACTGCCGAAGAATAAAGCACTCTATGTACAGTGAGTTACTTTGT
>CALFUK010000039.1 GCA_937929945.1 uncultured Saprospiraceae bacterium | reverse complement strand
CTACAAATCCGCAAAAGCCTCCTTATATCGACTGAGACAGCGTTCTCTAGCCTCCTTATGATCCACCATTGGCTCAGGATAGTCATCAGTGCCGTATTCTGGCACCCACTGCTTCACATACTTTAGATCTTTGTCAAACTTGGTAAGCTGTGTCGTCGGATTAAAAATTCTGAAGTATGGCGCCGCGTCCGTACCACTGCCAGATGCCCACTGCCAGCCCCCATTGTTACTCGACAGATCAAAGTCTAACAGCTTCTTCGCAAAGTAAGCTTCTCCCCATCTCCAGTCTATGAGCAAATGCTTTGTCAAAAAACTGGCTGTAATCATGCGCACTCTGTTATGCATATAGCCTGTGGCATTGAGCTCACGCATCCCTGCATCGACGATGGGATAGCCTGTCATGCCATCACACCACTTCTGAAAGTCTTCTTCGTCGTAGCGCCACTCTACCCTCTCATACTTATCTCTGAAGGCATCCTCCGCTACATGAGGGAAGTGAGCCAGAATTTGCGAATAAAAATCTCGCCAGACTAATTCACTCAAAAAGGTATCATTCAGCTTAGCTGCTTTACGCGCTTTGTCCCTGATGCTGATGGTCCCGAATCTGAAATGCACTCCGAGCCTGGAAGTGCCATTTTTAGCAGGAAAATTTCGCAGCACATCATACTGCTTAATGATCTTTTGCGGCACCTCCTTGGAGGGAAACTTTATCTCAGAGGCTTTGAAACCCATATCCTGCAGAGAGGGCATGTCTTTTGGCTTTGACTTATGGAGGCTGCCAGCATATTGCTTCGTCGGATAGGACTTAAAGTAGTAACTCTCCCGTTTTGAATTCACCTTGGATTCCAGCTTTTTGATCCATTTTCGCTTGTAAGGGGTGAAGACGGTGTATGGCTTGCCATCGTCTTTCAGCACCTCATCACTCTCGAATATGACGTGATCCTTATAGCTTTGCCATTTTACCTTATGCTTCTCCAGGAGGACTTTGACTTCATTATCTCGATCTTCTGCATATGGCTCATAGTCCCGGTTAGAGTATACAGCCTCGACTTCATAGTCCTTTAGTATCTTCTTCCACAGCTTGATGGGCTCACCGTAGCGTACATCAATGGAAGCATCATACTCTTTCAGCTGCTCAGCTAGCTCCTTGATGGCATCATGAATGAAGTGGACTCTCGCATCACCCTTTTCTTCTAATTTATCCAGAATATTCCGATCAAACAAAAAGAAACATTGCACACGGTTGCCTGACTTGAGGGCGTGATATAAGCCCGCATTATCCTCAATTCGCAGGTCTCTCCTGAACCAGAAAGCATTGATTTTAGTCATATGTAGTCTAACATCAATATAATCATATGTGTTTTGAGTTGAATTACTATTTTTGTAGAAATATCATTGATATCAGACTATGCGCATAACCTATCTATCAAGATTACTATCATTCGCCCTGTTGCTACTGAGCTTCGCTGCCTGCACAGATCAAGGTCATCCTGAAATAGATGAGATATCTACATTGCTGGCAGAAGCGACATCGAATCCGACCAAAGAAAGTCTGAATGGCTACTTTGCAAAAGTGACATCATTTATTCAGGAGCACAAAGATGATGAAGCACTGATCAATCCCATCATGCAAGAGGCTGCTCGCTTTGCTGGCTCTCAAAAGCAACATGCGAAGGCCATAGCCTACCTCATCCCCCTACTACGTAACTCGACGACTGACTGCAAATCAGATCCCAGCCAAGTCCTAAGTCTAGCTCGCTCCATGAGTGCTCTCAATAAAAAACATGCGGCTAAAGTCATTTATAAAAACTATAAAACGCAATACGCAGATGCTCCTACTGATCAGGCATTAGAAGCTCTAATGACGGACGAAGTCATCACGCTCAAAGCGTACGTAGACTCGACATTTCAGCAAGTCTTCTCCGATCCAGACCAATATGGTCTCAATCGTGCAGCAGCCTTAAAATACGTCGATGTGGTAGAAGCTTATGCGCTCAGTGCGCCCTGCGACAAGGCATCTCCTGAATATCTATATAAAGCGTCGGAGATAGCCAGGAGCATCAGAACGCTACCAAAGGCTCTTAGCATATATGACTGGCTGTTAGAGGATTATCCTGACTACGAGAAGACTCCGACGGTATTCTTCTTAAAAGGATTTATCTTGGAAAACGATGTGAAAGATGAAGAAGCAGCACGAAAAATCTACAACGAGTTCTTAGAAAAGTACCCCAGGCATGAGATGGCCGACGACGTAAAGTTCCTCTTAGAAAACATGGGTCGCTCCGACGAAGAGATTCTGGAGTTTTTAGAGAACAAACGACAAGGTGAAGAGAAATAGCCTCTTTCTATAACTGCACTTTGCTGCGTCAAGAGCATATTACTTAATTAAAACCTCACTCACACTGGACGGTTGTAGGCGTGTGCCAGCCACCGTTGCATCAGCTACAATTCGGTAGGTAGAGCTTACTTTTCTGAGCTTTTTAGCCAGACTCACAAGACCTTTGCGCAGGAGCCCCTTACTGCCAATCACGTCCATCTCTGATGACATGACTTTGAAGGGAAGCTCATATGTCAGTTCGATCGTTTCGTCCTTGGTGATGATGACATGATCAGATAGCACTAGCTCTCCGATGGTGTACTCATCGATGAGTCGATTCTCCTTTCTGCCTCTGGAATATTTCTCAATCAGCCTTAGCTCGATCTTGGTAATGGTCTGATCTGAAAGTGAGCTCAGCTTGATCGTACCACTGATTTTCTCATCTGTCAGCTTGACCTCTGCTGGTGCAGTCAGTTCTATTTTGACACCCTCGATACCTAGTATGCGTTTTACTTTACCAAACATATAATCTAAAACTATAGGAAGGGCTTGTGAAGTTCAATTATAATCGACTAATATCGAGAATTATGATATCAGTTACTGATTGTAAGACTGATAGCGGAATGATTGTTAGACGAATCGTTTTAGCCAGCTGTCCTGAAGAGGCTTTACCCACTCTGTCAGAAACTGGCCTTTACTTTTGACAAGATGATCAAAGACCAGGGTTTCTGCATGTATCTGGCCACTCTTATGAGCTTCCTGCAGTCCTGCTCTGTCCACAGTCTGTACGTGCTCCTGCTCATCAAAATAACTGAAAAGCATGCGATTGAAAAAATCGACTTGATAGTGTGCTCCTAATTGCTCCACGAAATGCACAGACTTATCAATAGAGCAGCCACTGGCCGCAGCCTGTGTCTCATCAGCGAATATGGTCAGAAAGCGGCTGTGAAATAAGTTGCCATAAGCCTTCAGCTCAGCGCTGTGTGCCGTCCAAGAGCCTAAGAATTGATGAATGTGTGCCTGCATCTCGTAGCGTTCTGCATCTTCTAAGTGCCTATCTGCCTGATAAATCCAGATCCGTGATGCATCGTCCAGTGCAATGAGGTCAGCTACCATTTGATTACCATTTATTAGATTGAACGATCATTTCAGAGATATCTAATACCATAACATCCTCTTGCTTTTCTTTAGCCTTCACACCGTCGCTCATCATGGTCAGGCAGAATGGACAATTCACAGCTATCGTGCTGGCTCCAGTGGCTAAGGCCTCATCTACCCGCTCGATGTTAATCCGCTTGTCACCCGGCTCATCTTCTTTGAACATTTGTGCACCACCAGCACCACAGCAAAGACCTCTCTGCTTCGCCCTGTCCATCTCCACCAGACCAGAATCGATCTTTTCTAAGATGGATCTTGGAGCTTCATATTCATCATTGACTCGACCTAAATAACACGAATCGTGATAGGTGATCTTCTGCCCTTGAAAACCGCCTCCTTCTATGGTCAGCCGTCCTTCTTCGATCAGCTGCTGGATCAGCTGGGTGTGGTGCAGCACTTCATAGTTTCCACCAAGTGCGGGATATTCGTTCTGCAGCGTATTGAAGCAGTGTGGGCAGGCTGTGACGATTTTTTTGACATTGTACATATTCAGCACTTCTATATTTTGTAGTGCTGACATCTGGAAGACAAACTCATTACCAGCTCGTCGGGCAGGATCACCTGTACAGCTTTCTTCATTGCCTAAGATGGCAAACTTGATCCCTGCATGGTGCAGTACTTTAGAAAAAGCAGCTGTGACCTTCTGCGCTCTGGCATCAAAACTCCCCGCGCAGCCGACCCAAAACAATACTTCTGGCTCTTCATTAGAAGCAGCCATTTCAGCCATCGTGTATATCTTAAAACCCATCTTATTATTAATGTTAAATGGTTAATGCTTAGTGTTGAAATGATTGGTGCTTACGCTTAATTCTAATCGGTTTCGGCAAAATCTTTGGCCCATTTTTCTCTTTCATCAGGTATCTGCCAGACAGCCCCACTATTCTCGATACTGGTGAACATCGGCAGCCAGTCACTTGGTCCTGCTGACTCGGTCAGGATCTCGTACCGCCTCAGATCCATGATTGGTTTCAGCGGGTCGATCATTACAGGGCAAGCTTCTACGCAAGCATTGCAAGTCGTGCAAGCATGCAGCTCTTCACGCGTGATGTAGTCGAAGAGATTTTTACCATCATCATAGTTATCAGCAGTCAAGGCCACACCAGCTTTTCTATCAGATTCTGATAAATACTTACCAGATCCGCTGTCAATATTTCTACCCACTTCATCCACTCGATCTCGGATATCCATAAGCACCTTACGCGGGGATAGCTTTTTACCCGTGATGTTAGCCGGACAGACTGAGGTACACCTACCACACTCTGTACAGGTATAAGCATCCATGATGGACTTCCAGCTGAGATCAAACACATCTTTGGCCCCAAACTCAGGTAGCTCAGCATCCATGTCCGGCGCCTCAGCTTCTGGAGTGAGCCCCATCATAGATTTTACTTCATTCATGATGGCTGGCATATTCTCCATCTCGCCCCTGGATCTGGCTGGAGAGAAATAGACATTAGGGAAAGCAAAAAAGATATGTAAATGTTTAGATCTGGGTATGTAATAGAGAAATCCCAAGACCACCAGAAAGTGCAGCCACCACCCGCTTCTCTCTAAAAAGACAAGCATGTTCTTACCAAAGCCTTCAAGAAATATTGGCCCCATAATGCTACTGACTGGTAGAAAGCCAGTAGATGGATAGTGAACTGGATCCATTTTCTGCAGCATGACATCAGCTCCATTCATGGTAAAAATGCCAATGAGCAACAATATCTCCAAGCCCAGAATAATATTAGCATCTGCCGTAGGCCACCCGCTCATCTCTGGCTTATGCAGCCTGGGGACTTTGATAATGTTTCTTCTGACTAAGAAGGCTACCGTACCGATGAAAGCTAAAACTGATAGGATCTCGATCGACCCAATGATCATGGTGTATAAAATGCCTAAATAGGGTGCAAAGAATCGGTGCACGCCGAATAGGCCATCAATCACGATCTCAATGACCTCGATCTGTGTGAATAAAAATGCCACGTATATGAAAGCATGCAGTACTGCTGGGATCACCCGCTTGAACATCTTCTTCTGGCCTAAAGCCACTAATATGACGTTTTTCCATCTGGTCGTCTCATCACCAGAGATCGTTTCAGCTTTACCTAATTTGATATTTCTGATGATAAAGGAAAACTGCTTGACGGCAAAGTAAATACTCAATACCATCAATAAAATGAAAGCAATCTGTGAAAAGCTCATAATCCCTTCTAAATTTGTCCAATAATAGAGAATATACTCATTGACAATTCATTATTCAAGCCAAGATACAGAGATCGATGCAAATACTTGACCATCATCAAATTAAACAAAAGATCAATCGTATTGCCATTGAAATCCTCGAAAATAACTTCGAAGAGAAAGCCATCATATTAGCTGGAATCAACAACAATGGCATGGCATTCGCCAAGCTCATTCATCAAGTACTCTCTAAGCGAGCAGATATCCCTGTCACACTTGGTCAGATCAGACTAAATCCAGCCAAACCTCTTAAAGAAGACATCACTATAGATGTGCCCACCGCAGAATTGAAAAATAAAGTAGTCATCATTGTAGATGATGTAGCGAATACTGGCCGTACAATCTTCTATGCTTTCAAGCCATTCATGGAGGTGATCCCAAGCAAGATCGAAGTCGCTGTTCTCATAGACCGCACACATAAAGCCTTTCCCATCAGCCCAGACTATGTCGGTATATCCTTAGCCACTACGGCCAAAGAAAATATTGATGTCAAAATCTTAGATGTGAAAGAAGCATCTGTCATGATGAGATAGAGCTAAACTCATTAATCAAGTGTTTTCTCCCCCGTAATCATAGATGTGTCTGTTATATGACGTAATTATTTAAAATGTCTTCTTTACGACAATTAGACAGGCAACCATTTTCGCAGTCCAGGTGTAAGCCTTAGTACCCTCTTCTACTATTTTGACATGATTAAACTGTATCGCATGAATCAACATCTATTCGCCACTATTTTTTCATTTTTTGTTTTATCCCCATTTCTAAGTCATTCTCAATGTAATGTCAACGGTGGTATGCTTAGCGGCGGACCGTTTACATTCTGTGTTGATGATCAGGATCCAGATCAATTTGAAGATGGTTCCATTATCCTTGCTAATGCTCAAGGAAGTATGAGCACCTGGGTAGTCACAGATGAACAAGGTAATATACTGGGACTTCCAGCTAGTCCATATGCAGTTAACTTCGATGGAGCTGGTACAGGTACATGTCTCATCTGGCATCTGAGTTTCGAAAGCCCCATCACAGGTGCAGAGGTCGGTATGAATGCATTCGATATTCAAGGATGTTTCAGCTTATCTAATTCTATTTCAGTGATTCGTCACACCTGCTGTGTCACCGAAACATGTTCAAGTCCTGATCTAAGCTCATTTGACGGTAGTACGAATGCGCAGCAAGACATTAATAGCACTACCGTTACAGTTGGTAATGCAAGATTAACACTCGATCGAAGCTTCCAAGGTACAGCGACAGCCGACGAGAATAGAATCAATAACAGCCAAACTTCGGGAGAGATAGGCATTCGTCTTGGTGTCAAGAATGCAGTCGGCCCATCAAATAACATGAAAGCCTCTTTTAATCTTTCTGAAAAAGTGTGTGATCTCAATTTCCAAATATGGGATATTGATCAAACTGATGAAATAGTCATCGAAGCTTTCTATCAAGGGACTCCTGTCGCTTACGCCACGACGACAGGTGCTTGCGTAGCTCAATCTGGGACTTCGTTAACTCCAGACGGTGCTGCTTGTGAAATCCGAGATAACGGTTCGATGTCACACATGGCTGAGATCCAAATAGAAGGGTGTATCGATGAAATATTAATTACTTCATTTGACCAAGGCAATGGAACTGGTGGATCATACACTGTCGTCTTTCAAGAAGGCTGTACACAGATCGATATTTCAGGAGGCTCGCTACAAGGCGGACCATTCGAGTTTTGTGTATCAGATGGTACAGCTGATAGAATACCTTCTGGAGCTATATCATTAGAAGGAAATGGCGGCACCGATAACCAATGGGTCGTCACAGATCTACAAGGTAATATTCTCGGTCTTCCCCCCATGCCTTCCGTCGTCGATTTTGACGGTGCAGGGATCGGAACCTGCTTAATCTGGAACCTATCATATGAAAATGATTTGACTGGAGTCATGGTAAATAATAGTCTGTCAGACATAAACGGATGCTATACTTTATCTAATCCAGTGTATGTGCAGCGCACTGTGTGCTGCACAGAAGAATGTTCAGTACCAGATATAGCTGTGCTCGATGGGGATAATAATGCAGAAGCCTCGATTAATAGCTCCAACCTGACTGTCGGGACTGCAGCACTAAGCTTATCAAGGGAATTTAACGGATCCGCTCAGGCAGATGAAAATAGAATAGACAACAGTCAGACTGATGGCTCCATCGGCGTCAGACTGGGCGTAAAAAATGCTATTGGTTCAAATAATAACCTAACCTCTACATTCTCTTTTACGCAGGCTGTATGTGGTTTTAGTTTTGAAATATGGGATATCGACCAAACTGATGAAATCATTATAGAAGCATCCTACCAAGGCACATCTGTACCCTATAGCACAACGCTTGGTTCCTGCGTAGCTCAGACAGGACAATCACTGACCCCAGATGGTGCAGCGTGCGAAGTACGAACTAATGGATCCAGTAACCACATGGCTAGCATCGTAATAGATGGATGTATTGATGCCATTAAGCTTACTTCATTTGATCAAGGCGCTGGCAGTGGAGGTTCGTATACCATCGTACTCGAAGAAGGTTGCACTCAATCAACAAAAGGCGGGACACTCACAGGTGGCCCGTTTGATTTCTGCGTCGGAGATGGCGCAGCTGACAACATCCCTACCGGAGCCATCACCCTTACTGGCAATAGTGGTACGAACAGCCAGTGGGTTGTCACTGATGACTTAGGCAACATCTTAGGTCTACCACCTATGCCCTCAGTCGTAGACTTTAACGGTGCTGGAGTTGGCACTTGCCTGATCTGGCACTTGAGCTTTGAAGAGGGCTTAATCGGTGCAGAGCTAGGTATGAATGCCAGTGAGTTACAAGGATGCTACAGCCTCTCTAATCCGATCTCTGTGGTGAGAAATGATTGTGATGCGAATTGTATGGTAGAAGGCGGCACACTCACAGGTGGCCCATTCGAATTCTGTGTCGGAGATGCCATAGCTGATAACATCCCTGCCGGAGCCATCACCCTTACAGGTAATAATGGTATGAACCGTCAGTGGGTTGTCACTGATGACCTAGGCAACATCTTAGGTCTGCCACCCTTGCCCTCAGTCGTTGACTTTGACGGTGCTGGAGTTGGCACTTGCCTGATCTGGCACTTAAGCTTTGAAGATGGCTTAATCGGTGCAGAGGTGGGTATGAATTCCAGTGAGCTACAAGGATGCTTCAGCCTCTCTAATCCGATCTCTGTGTTTCGCAATCAGCCAGATGGAGGCCAATTAGTCGGTCTGTCTGATGTCCTGGTGAATCGAACAGTCATCGCCAATCGGGCATCTGGAACCATCTCAGTCATCGACAATGATGAGCAAAGTGTGATCATGACAGTAGCTATGCCTAACAATGGGCAGCCCATGTATGTGGTTCATAACAGCTCTAACAACACAGTCTTGGTCGGAGATTACAACGGAAAAATTGTTTCTTTCGATGGTGAAAGCTTAGAACTCATCGGCAGTGTAGATGCTGGACAAGGCGTCTTCCATATGTGGCTGAGCCCCAATAGCCAGCAGCTCTGGGTCAATAATGAATTGGACAAAACTATTTCAGTGATTGATCCCAATGGCTTAGTTGAAATCGCTACCATACAGCTGCCTGATGACTTATTAGCCGCCGGCTATAAACCCCATGACGTGATCATTGCTCCAGATAATGCTGCTGCATTCGTCACCCTCTTAGGCCCCTTAGCAGAAGACTATGTTTTGAAATACAGCACATCGACATTCTTAGAAACTGCGCGAGTTGCAGTTGGCATTGATCCCCATGTGTCATTGACCGCAGCTAATGACTTGCTCTATGTAGCGAGTCAAGGCTCAAGCGAATTAGCTATTTTAAATCGAAGCGATCTATCACAAGTCGATGTCTTATCGATTCCTAATGCGCATGGATTAGGTATCAATAATAGTGGCACATATCTCTATGTGGGTAACATATCAGAGGGAGGAGTCAATGCGACATACACCGTTGACTTGACGACTAATACCTTAGTGGGCAGTCCCGTAGATGCACCTTTTGCTGCACCGCATAATTATGCAGTCAGTGATGATGATGGCTTACTGTACATCACTCACAGTGGCGCAACGAATAATCAAGTCAGCGTCTACAGCCTTGATCCGACACCCACCTTGGTCACAACGATCATGGTAGAAAATAATCCGTTTGGCTTAGACTCCTATTCCTTCTTTGAATCATTCACAGAAATAGACATATGCGCAGGGGATCAGATCTCGGATGCCTTTGATGTCAGAGTTGCTAATGCAAGGGGATCATTGACAGCTTGGGTTATTACAGATTTAAATGGCAATATCTTAGGACTGCCTGCCAATCCTCCCTTCGACTTAGACGGGGCTGGGGCTGGCTCCTGCTTGATCTGGCATCTGGCTTACGAAAATGGTCTTACAGGACTGACTGTCGGAGCTAACGCTTCCAATTTAAATGGATGTTATGATCTTTCAGATCCAATTCTGGTCAATCGGAATCACCCAGAAGGCGGCACGCTCACAGGTGGCCCCTTCGAATTCTGTGTCGAAGATGGTGCGGCTGATAATATCCCTACCGGTGCCATCACCCTTACAGGTAATAATGGTATGAACAGCCAGTGGGTTGTCACTGATGACCAAGGCAACATCTTAGGTCTACCACCTATGCCCTCAGTCGTAGACTTTGACGGTGCTGGAGTTGGCACTTGCCTGATCTGGCACTTGAGCTTTGAAGATGGCTTAATCGGTGCAGAGGTAGGTATGAATGCCAATGAGTTACAAGGATGCTACAGCCTCTCTAACCCTATTACTGTGGTGAGGAATGATTGTGATCTGAATTGTAAGGTAGAAGGTGGCACACTCACAGGCGGCCCATTCGAATTCTGTGTCGGAGATGGTGCGGCTGATAACATACCTGCCGGTGCCATCACCCTTACTGGCAGTAGCGGTACGAACAGCCAGTGGGTTGTCACTGATGACCTAGGCAACATCTTAGGTCTGCCACCTATGCCCTCAGTCGTTGACTTTGACGGTGCTGGAGTTGGCACTTGCCTGATCTGGCACTTAAGCTTTGAAGATCGATTAATCGGTGCAGAAGTGGGTATGAATGCCAATGAGCTACAAGGATGCTACAGCCTCTCTAATCCGATCTCTGTGGTGAGGAATGATTGTAATCCTTCAGAGTGCCTTGAAAATCGACAGGAAGATGATAATCCTATCATGGCTGGACTGTATGAAGTGTATTCTACCATTACTTCTATAGGTGTAGTCTCTGCTGGTGATGTAGATTTCTCAGCGGTGACATGCATCGAATTAGGAGCAGGATTTGAAGTTGAAGAAGGGAATATATTTCATGCATTTATTGATGGTTGTGATGCACCAAACAATCCACAAGCGAGAAATACTGAAGATAAATAAAGCTTACACCCTTTTTATGCAATTATGAAAAGCCCACTCTTGAAGTGGGCTTTTCGCTTTTATAGCGGTAACACTTTGGTATATCCATGCAAATCAACTAGCTATATGGAAGAAAGCATCCTCCTCTATGAAACGTCTATGACGTAGATAGTTAAGACACCCAATTGGATGATTATACTTAGCTATTTGCTGACAGGCATTTCGCCCTGAAATTTAAACATATGAAACGTCTATGACGTAGATAGTTAAGACACCCAAGTGGATGATTAAACTTAGCTATTTGCTGACAGGCCTTCGGTTCTAAAAATTTAAACATATGAAACGTCTATGACGTAGATAATTAAGACACCCAAGTGGATGATTAAACTTAGTTATTTGCTGACAGGCATTTCGCCCTAAAATTTAAACATATGAAATCTATCGTTCTAATGGGACGAGACCTATTACAATGGCTCAATGTGACGGATCAAATCTCCCGATTCATATAAGTCTTTGAATTCTGCAGCCATTAAGTGGCTGGCTTCTGCGACTTGATACCAATGACTGATGCGCTGATCATCACGTCCAAAATAGACTTCAAAATCTTTTCTATCTGGTATCTTTTGATCCGGTAGCGCTCTGATAAAACCTGCTGATGGATGGATTAAGATCATCTTGTCAGTGACGGCATCAGACGCACGGCGCCACGATAGATGTTTATCAAACCAGCCGGGCTTAATAGAAGAACTGAAATGAGGATACAGCACCAAGCCAGGCGTATCAAATTGAAGTGCGATGTGGTAATCCGTAATGCCGCCATCCCAATAATTCATCCCATCATCCATGACAACAGGGTGGCAGAGAGCTGGGATAGATCCCGTGGCATACAAGCTGGGTAGAAGCGTCTGCTTCGTCATTTGCTTTTGCTCTGTCATCAGACCATCATCCATCACAATAGATGGAATAGCATCCTGAGTATGATAGACCACCCGTTCAAAATGGCGAAAGAGTGACTTCCTTGACATTATGTTAGCTAGTCCAGCTTGGATCAAATGCTGCTTGAGACGTCTACCCTCTCGATGGGGAGATTTACTGCGACTGTTGATGACATAGAGCTTCTTATGTGTAGCCATATCGACATCAGTGAAAGAGGCATCAGCCATCACCTGATCTATGATATAGCTCAGCTCACGAGAGACATCTGCCGGCCTAGGCCAATTAGGGTAACGCTGCTCGACGTAATATTTGAGATATCGATCCAACGCTGACGTGGGATCTGGCAATGAGTAGCAGAGCATTCTCCAAGCACCAGCAGATGCGCCGACTAAGTGCAGCTGCTGCTTAGGCTCCTTGAACCATTCTCTCACCAGATACTGATCCAATCCAAACAGGGAGATCCACTTAGGTCCACCTGCAGCAGCAGGTAGCACGGTAATATCCGATGGATGGAGTCCGTTAGCTTGGATATGCTTATAGGCGGTCTTACCCGCTTTGATGTTGAAGTTTTTTGGCAATGGTCAAGCGTTTTTTACTCTAAGAAGTAATCTATGGTGCTGACCACTCTGATATTCTTATCAGGAAAGAAGACTTGATCTTCTTGCGTCTTATTCCCTGGTAGTATTTGGAACACACCTTGATTAGCTCTCCTGATTAAACCCACGTTTGACCCAGAATTATTCGCAAACTCTGCAGCTGCTTTCTTAGCCTCTTTTGTGGCTTCAGCCAGCATCTCAGTCTTCACGTCTTTAAATTTGGTATAGTAATATTTAGGCCCTGAGGCCCACTTATCAGATTGCACTAAAATACTTTTGGAGATAAGATCCGTAATCGACTTCTGAGCTACAGTTACTTTCGATATCTCGTCAGTAGTAACACTGATCTGAATATCGGCACTGTAACGGTATTCTGCACCTTGGTAGTTATTAGTGTAGATATTCACCCCTTCGATGGTGATCTCATCCTCGGTGAATCCATATTGATTCAGAAATGACTTCACCATTGACTCGACATAAGTCACTCGCTTTTGAATGTCGTCGATGGTATTAGCTCCATTCTGGCTATTGATGCTCCACCAAGCTTTATCTGCAGTCACATCTCTTTCAGAGAGTCCTTTGACGGTGACATAGCGATTGTTATATGCCTTAGACTGTACCCACTTCGTGCCCAATATGAAGCAGCCGATCACGAAGGCAAGACTCAATATAATGGACGGTATCAAGTAGTTCTTTGTTTCCATGTGAGAATCGTGTTAGGATTGTTGTGCCATCCGGGTCTGGATGACAGACTGGATTCTATCTTGTCTATCCACATCAAACTCACGCTGAAATGGCTGCCCAGTCAATATCTCGTATAACTCTATATATCTCTCGCTGACCTGCCATACGAACTCATCTGGCATGTGTGGCATGAGCTGGTCATCCTTTCCTTGAAAGCCATGCTCCATGAGCCACTCTCGGACAAATTCCTTCGATAGCTGTTTCTGTTTTTCATTAGCCGCCTGGCGCTGCTCATAGCCTTCCATGATGTAATACCTGGAGCTATCTGGCGTGTGTATCTCATCGATGAGTACCACTTCCTCATTTGCTAATCCGAATTCATATTTGGTGTCTACTAGTATGAGCCCTTTATCAGCTGCCATCTCCGTGCCTCTGGCAAATAGTCGAAGAGCATAGTCTTCCATAGCGGAGTAGATGCTTGGCTGGACTAAGCCCTGAGCAAGAATCTCCACTTTGCTAATATCTTCATCATGGCCCTCATCTGCTTTAGTAGCAGGGGTAATGATGGGAGCTGGAAATCTGTCGGCCTCTTTCATCCCATCAGGCATCTGGACACCACAGAGTACTCGCTTACCTGACTGATACTCTCTCCAAGCATGACCTGCCAGATATCCTCTAACGACCATTTCAATTTTAATAGCTTCACACTTGATACCGATGCTGACATTAGGGTCTGGTGATTCTACCAACCAGTTAGAGCAGATATCTGTCGTGGCTTCTAAAAAATAGGTGGCTATCTGATTTAAGACTTGGCCTTTAAAAGGTATCGCTCTCGGGAGTATATGATCAAAGGCAGAAATACGGTCAGTGGCTACGATGGCAATGCGGTTTCCAAAATCATAGAGATCTCTCACCTTGCCATGATACACAGTCTCTAAATGATCAAAGGTGAAGTCTGTCGACTCTATGGCTACGCTTTCAATATTGGGTCTCACGCTATAGGGGTCAAATATTCTTTACTACGTTTCTATCAAAAAGTATGTCCTTGAGTTCTTTGAGCGCTTGGTATTCTTCGGGCATGGTGTTTTTCACAGCTTCCTTTACAGCGAAGAATCCGCCTTTCTCTATGCCTGGCACGACTTCCTTGATTGTCTGCTTAGCAAGCTTGATATCATGCTTGATCAGGCCTCTGATGGATGGTATATCATGCCAGTCGCCTTCTACAGCGTAGGTAGTGTGAGTCCGCCCATTTTCATCGGTTACAGGATCTAGCTCAATGCACTCTTCACACTTCTTAAGGTTCTCCATACCTGTCTTGGGTATCTTCCAGACATCAGGATCTTGCTCTAAGTCTGAATTCACTAAGAAGACTTCCAGACCCTTTTCATGAAATCTGTAAATGACCACCCTTACAAAATCTAAAACACTCATAATGAATCGTTATGCTGTGAATTTAACAATATCCAGTGAATATCAAGATTCTACCTCTATAATACTCTCTGCTAAGACATCCCATTTTTCATTTAGTTCACTAATTTCGACCTTAAGTTGCCCATGCTCTTGGATCACTTTATCCTGCGTCGTGGATTGGAAAAAATCAGGTTCTGCCATTTTTTGTTCCAGTTTTTTGACCTTGTCTTCCTTCTGGCTGATCTTACGCTCTATATTGGCAATTTGCTTTTTTAGCTCTTTCAGCTTCCCATGATCGATTGGTGCTTTAGTGACTGTGGCTTTCTTCTTTTGCTTTTCTTGCTTACCGAGCTCTACCTCTCTGAAGTTATCCGCATTACGCTTCTGCAGGAAGTAGTCTATATCACCTAAGTAGGTAGACAGCTGACCATCACGCAGCTCTATAGTGGTCTCCGTCAGACCTCTCAAGAAGAATCGATCGTGAGATACGACCAGCAGTGTCCCTTTGAACCGATTGAGCGCATCTTGTAGGACAAGTTTAGAGGCCATGTCCAGGTGATTCGTCGGCTCATCAAGGATGATGAGATTATAAGGTCTCAACAGCAGGTCGGCTAAGCAGAGTCGGGTCTTCTCACCTCCAGATAGTACTTTTACTTTTTTCTCTACATCTTCACCAGAGAATAAAAATCCACCCAGAATATTCCTCAGCTTCGTCCTCAGCTCTGGTGGACAGTTAGACTCTAGCGTTTCCAGTACGGTCATATTTCCATCCATACCATTTGTATGATCCTGGTAGAATATGCCGTGAAATACATTTTTGCCCAACTCTATAGTCCCGGTGCTAGCTTCTATTTTTTGAGTAATCAGCTTGATGAGAGTAGACTTGCCTTGGCCATTCTGCCCGACTAGTGCCACTCTTTGCCCCCTTTCTATATCGAAGTCTATGCCTGTAAAGACTTGTTTTTCTCCATATGATTTTGCTAAATTATCTGCCTTAATGACGACCCCTGCTGAGCGTGGCGGCTCCAAAAAGGAGATTTTTATCTCGGAGGTGCTTTCCTCTTGCCACTCGATCTTTTGCATTTTATCGAGTTGCTTTTCCATGGATTGGGCCATGGAGGTTTTCGTGGCACTGGCGCGGAATCTCTCTATCGTACGCTGCTTTTGCTCTATGACTTTCTGCTGATTTAAGAAGGCTGACTTCAGCTGCTCCAGTCTGATGCCTCTCTCCTCCTGAGCCTTACTGTAAGGTGCGTGATAGACTTGCAGTCCCCCATTGAGCAGCTCTACCGTAGATTTTGTCGTATTATCTAAGAAGTCAGTATCGTGAGAAATGATCACGAACGATCCAGGGTAATCCCTCAGATAGGACTCAAACCAGATGATGGACTCGATATCCAGATAGTTAGTCGGCTCATCTAAGAGGAGCAAGTTCGGCTTGCGGAGTAAGATGCTAGCTAGCTTAGCTCTCATTTGCCATCCACCTGAGAAGGTCGTCAGTGGTTGATTCAGTTCGTGCTGCTTGAATCCCAGTCCTTTCAGCAGCATCTCAGCATTCGCAGTGACCTCTTCTGGACTGGATAGTGATATCATATCATTGAGATCAGTCATCTTAGTGATGAGCTGCATATACGAGTCACTGTCGTAATCCGTCCTTTCATCCAGCTGCTGCTGCACTTTAGCTAACTCTTGATTAAGATTGAGAAGCTCCTTCTGAGAAGCGACTACATAGTCTACGACTGAGGCTTCAGAGCGAAAGTCCCGATCCTGCTCTAAGTATGCTATCGTGTATTCTTTGGGAATGTCTACGCTCCCAGAGCGCAGTGCGAGCTCGCCCATGATGAGTTTAAACAGTGTGGACTTCCCCACTCCGTTGCGACCGATCAGGCCTATCTTATCATTTGCCTTGATGGCAATGTTGATGTTATCCAGTATGGTTCTTTCGCCGAAACCAAAATTTATATCCTTAAGTAAGATCATTAGATCAGTTCAAATTGAAGTTATCAGGCATCTGTGAGATGACGCTGTATGTATTTCCCTTGTTGATGAGGGTTTGGGTCCAGAGCTCGTCTTGGCTGGACTTAAAAATATAATTCGGATCAGACTCATGCATCACCCAAGACCCGATCTCCATCTCATCTTCCAGCTGGCCTGCTGACCACCCAGAATAACCAATGAAGAATCTGATGTCTTTCGGCAAGATCAGTTCTGATTTGATCAAGAACTTTAGCTTTTCGAAGCTGCCGCCCCAGTAGATGCCCTCTCCTACCTTGATGCTGTCATCCACCAGATCGCCGACTGTGTGGATGTAGTGGATGGTATCCGTCGCTACTGGCCCACCGAAATTCACCTTGGCATCAAAGTCTGGAAAATCCGCAATCAAGTCATTCACTGACATATCGATGGGCTTATTAAGGATGAAGCCTACCGTGCCTTCTTCCAAAGAATAATCACAGAGGATCACCACCGATCTTTTAAAGTTAGGATCGAGCATAAATGGTTCTGCAATTAATATTGTCCCTTTGTCAAGCTTCATTGATTTATCTGATTGCTGATGTATGGATTAAAAATATGATTCTACTGATAAGTCTCTCGACACTCGCCTGACGAATGAACTGAGTGTCTTCCCATTACCCCCGATTTCGACGAATGAGTCGATCCCATCAGCCACCATCTGCTGCATGGTCTGTGTCCATCTGACAGGTGAGGTGAGCTGCTTCAGCAAATTTTTCTTGATGTCTTCAGCCTCGGACTCTGCCTGTGCAGATACATTCTGGTACACAGATTTGAGCGGCTCACTAAATGTCGTTTTTTCGATTTGCTTGGCTAGTCTATCTTGAGCTGGACGCATGAGTTCAGAGTGAAATGCCCCACCCACATTGAGCAATACTGCACGCTTAGCGCCTGCAGCTTTGAGCGCTTCGGCAGCTGCTTCTACGGCTGATAGCTCTCCTGAAATGACCAACTGCCCTGGACAGTTGTAATTAGCCGCTACTACGATGCCGTCGATGCCAGCACAGACCTCTTCTACCTGAGCATTCTCCAAGCCTAAGATAGCAGCCATGGTGCCAGCTTGCTGCTCGCAGGCATACTGCATAGACTCAGCTCTCTCTTTTACCAATAATAATCCCTCCTCGAAGGAGATGCACTCTGCAGCTACCAGCGCTGTAAGTTCTCCCAAGGAGTGCCCAGCTACATAATCATATTCTATCTCCGCCCGATGAGCCGCCAGAGCGGCTAAGGAGTGAAGAAATACGGCTGGCTGAGTGATGTTAGTTTGCTTAAGCTTCTCTTCTGGGCCATTTATCATGATTGATAAAATATCAAAGCCCAAAATTTCATTAGCTTGATGAAATAACTGATTGGCTCTCTCATTTTTAGAGGCGAGATCAGCTCCCATGCCTACGAATTGTGATCCCTGTCCAGGAAATAGCGCTGCTTTCATACGTTTTACATTCTTAGGTAAATGTCTATTTGCAAATTACTAATGTATAAATACCCACGCGGGCGTCTCAGTTATTCACATTAAAGACCTTATCATAATTATTTGTAGTCATTATCCACAAGCAATGAAGTAAGATGATTCACTGATTTGGAGTCTTTACTTCCGCCAATAGACGATTCATGTTTATCTGAGATTCGTGCCAATCAAATTTAGAAATTCACTACGGCTCTCTACATTTTTAAATTCTCCAGTGAAGGCTGAGGTGGTCGTGACAGAATTCTGTTTTTGCACGCCTCTCATCATCATACACATGTGTGCTGCTTCGATCACGACGGCGACACCATGTGGTTTAAGCGTATCTTGGATACAGTTAAGAATCTCATCGGTCAGTCTCTCCTGCACCTGTAATCGACGCGCGAATGCATCAATGATTCTCGGTATCTTACTGAGCCCTACGATATACCCATTAGGAATATACGCCACGTGCGCCTTGCCGAAGAAAGGCAAAATATGATGTTCGCACAGGGAGTACAGCTCTATGTCCTTGACGATCACCATCTCACTGTAGTCTTCTTTAAATAAGGCTCCAGTCAAAATGGCTTGCGGGTCAAGATCGTAACCTTGGGTCAGGAACTGCATGGCCTTGGCAGCCCTATCGGGTGTCTTTAGCAAGCCATCTCTGGACTTATCCTCCCCCATGGTATCTAAGATGTCTTCATACTTAGTCCGCAGCACGTTTGTCACATCTTCATCGTAAGACTCTACTTTTTTATACCCCATCTTGATTGCTTTTATGATTATTCTCAACTAAAGAGACGCAAAAGTAACTGAATTTATATGCATTATGGTGCCCGAAAAGGACCTATCTCACAGATATTTTGATTATCCTGTGATTCTATGTTTCTCTATCGCATATTGATTAGTATAGCGTACCTTCTTCTTCCGTTCATCAGCCTATTTTCTCCTCGAATCAAAAGACTCTATCAGGGTCACATGGGCAATAAGATACCAATCTTACACAGAGGACAAAATATCTGGTTTCACTGCTCTTCGTATGGAGAGTATGAGGGTATAGCACCTCTGTTAGCACAGTACCACGATCAGTCAGAATGCACTACTATTCTAAGTTTCTTTTCTCCCTCTGGATATGAAGCTACATTTCAGTTACCAATAGCTGACTGCATCTGCTATGCCCCTTTGGACCGAGAGAAGCAGGTGAACTCATTCATCCACAGCATACAGCCCAGCGTGCTCATTGTCTCCCAAAATGAGTATTGGCCACACATGATTAGCGTCTGCCAGGAGCAGAACATTCCAGTATTTTTCATAGGCACCTACGTCAGGGAGAAGCACTGGTGGCTGTCCTCGATGTTCAGGTCCATCACGGAACCCCTGAGGCAACATGCAGACATCATACTGCAAGACGAAGCGTCATTTCAGCTCCTACAAGAGGCTGGCTACGCGAACCTCAATGTCATGGGCAATCCCAGATACATACAAGCCTCTCGCACCAGAGATTATCCAAGACAGTACCCCCTTATAGAATCCGTTTTGTTAAGTCGGCCATGCATCGTATGGGGGAGCACTTTAGATTCTGATCATCAGCTCATAGCGGCTGCCTTAGCACACCTATCCGCCTATACCATGATCCTTGTGCCACACGAAATAGATGAGGAAAAACTGAGACTGGTCGAGACCTACCTTCCGACAGCCATACGCTATTCTAAGCTCAGTGAAAACCATACTGAATCCAAGATTATCATCATGGATACCATGGGTGATCTGAAATACCTATACCAATATGCTGATATCGCCTACGTCGGTGGAGGATTTGAAAAAGGGACGCACAGTGTCATTGAGCCCGCTGCTTTTATCATCCCAGTACTCAGCGGCCCTAACATCGAAAAATTCATAGATGCTCGAAAACTTCACTCAATCGGAGTCCTCCGATTAGTGCATAGTGCAGACGAATTGGTGTCACAAATCGAGGCCGGCATCCCAGGTCTTTCGGAAAACATAGAGGATGAACTGAGGACGCATTTCGATGAAAACACCATGGACATCCAAGAGATTATTGATAAAATTGACCAAACTCTTGATTCACAGGGACCTTTAGCTGGATTAAGCTGATCAAAAGTGGCTTCAAATCACAGTGATTATCAGTATTTATCTATTTTAGTGCTAAATAAAATTCAGCGCTAATTTTTTATTGATAGAAAAACATAAATATGACTCGAAGACTTTTACATACCCTTCTTTTTTTGTCAGCTACTTGGATCATGGCAAGTGCCCAGGGAGAGAATTTCAGACTGTCTGTATCAGCTCCTGCTGGAGTAGCTGGAGACTATGACTTGCGCTTGTCCAATACCTTTGGCAGATTACCTTGTGCCAGCCAGCTATCGGGTGAGATCGTCTTAGGCAGTGCCGGAACTGACACAGAAGCATGTGATAACGTTCGGACCACAGGTATAGAAGTAGAAGGTAAGATAGCCATGGTAGATAGAGGCAGCTGTGCCTTTATTGAAAAGGCAAAAGTCGCTGAAGACTTTGGTGCCATCGCGATCATCATCTGTAATAATGAAGTTAATGATACCCTGATCGGTATAGGTGCCAGCGAAGATGACTTAATGAATATCGAGGTGAACATCCCTACATTCTCCATGCGAATGAGAGACTGTACGACACTGAAGGCAGAGATAGATGCTGGAATCCAAGCTATGACCATGAGAACTGAGACTGACCTGATCGATCCTAATGCCGATGATGTCGTCTTATATACAGAAGCATTCACCGGAGGGCTGAATGGCTGGACGGCAGAAGGAATCGCTTGTTCTGGAGGTGCCGATGATGCTAACGCTGCTTGGGAATGGAGAGACGATGGTGACATATCAAGAGGCGCATTTGCTGCCGATGGTAATGAATTGCTTTCTGATGACCCATGCTCAGGCTTTATCATATTTGATTCGGACTTCTTAGACTCTAATGGAGATCAAGCGGCCTTAGGATCTGGCTCGTGCCCTACACCACAGATAGGCTCTATTACATCCCCCCCAATCAGCTTAAATGGTACGGGTGCAGGAGATCTCGTAGCAGTTAAGTTTACCCAGGCGGCTCGCTTTTTCGACTGTAACTTCTTCGTAGGCTGGTCTACTGATGGAGGTAACTCCTGGACAGATACCCAAGTCAATACTGAATTAGAAGGCAACCAGGCCACTGTCGGTATACTCCGAGTCCCATTGACTGGCGTGTCTCCTGATGATGATGTATCTATCAGGTTCATCTTTAATGGAGATTATTATTTCTGGGCGATAGATGATGTCCAGCTGATAAACTTCACGGGCATAAATGCAAAAATCACAAATACCTTCTACACACCACTTAGTCATGCTGTGCCAATCACCCACGCAGATGCCGATCCATTCCTATTTTCCACTGATGTCATTAACAATGGTGCACAAGCCATCGATGTCACACTTAATGTAGAAGTCGTGAATACGGGAACAGATGCAGTCGTTCATTCAGATGCTGCCATCTTAAGTGGTCTAGAAGCTGGAGACACCACGACATTAGCAGTAGAAGATCTGTGGCTGCCTAGCGAGATAGGAGTCGGAAACTATAGAATGGACTACGCACTTGAGGTTACAAACGGAGAAGAAGCAGATACCTTAGACAATACAGAAAGCTACTTCTTCCAGATCACAGATCAAACATTCTCCAAATTTAATGGCCAAGTCACCGGTGGCTTCCGATTCAGAACGACTGACGAAGAATGGGGATTAGGAGCTTTATATCTGACTAGTGAGAACAATGCAAAATTCTTTGCAGAATCAATCACCTTTGGAGTTGCATCCAATGAAAGCACCTTAGAAAATCACTTCGTCGAATTAGCTTTATTAAAAGTAAATGCAGACTTCTCCACGGGTGGTATTCTACCTGATGATTTTGATCGAAATGAAAACTCTTATCTGAATCACCCTAATCTGGAAGTGGTGTGGACGACGACACATGTCCTCACAGGAGAAGATAATTTTGATGCGATCACCATCTCATTAGAAGGCGAAGACATCAAGCTGGATGAAGGATCATTCTATGTAGTCATGGCGTACTTTGATGATAGTGTAACGAGTACTGCTGGTGTAGACAATAAGTCACTCTTCATGAATACTAACTCTACTTTGCCAGGCTCAGGATTATACATTTATCTGCCTAATCAGTCACCATCATGGTTCACATGCTGTGGAAATACGATAATACAGGCGCCACAGTTAGACTTGCAAATATCCCTAACGTCTCCTGTCGATGAAGTACCGCTGGCAGAGGAAGCTTTCAGAGCTTTCCCTAATCCAGCAAAAGACTTTATCAATGCTGAGCTAAGCTTCGAGCAAGCGACAGATGTGAGTGTGGTCATCGCCACCATAGAAGGCAGAGTCATCAAAATCGATGAACTCACTAATGTGACAAAGGAAACACAGCGCATAGATATCAGTGGACTGGCATCAGGCGCTTACCTAATGAGAGTCGCGACAGAAGAAGGTACGAAGACGAGGACAATCATGGTGCAGAACTAAGCACATCTAAGTATTAGAATTACCAAAAAAAAATCCTGTGAGCAGTAGCGCGCAGGATTTTTTTTGTTTTAATCTGAGGAATAGTCTTTCATATGTTTAAATTTTGGAACTGAATGCCTATCAGCAAATAACTAAGTTTAATCATCCACTTGCGTGTCTTAACTATCTACGTCATAGACGTTTCATATGTTTAAGTTTTGGGACTGAATGCCTGTCAGCAAATAACTAAGTTCAATCATCCACTTGGGTGTCTTAACTATCTACGTCATAGACGTGTCATATCATATTGCAGCATAAGGGCTGATACATAGGATGCATATGTATCACAAAGCATACTCAGTACGATACTATAACTTCTATCTGAGGGGGATTTATGTCGCAGGCTTACCAAGTAGTAAATTCTCAAAAATGATGTAGATCGCTACTCCAATAAATCATAGGATGGATGAGCTGCAGTCAGGCAGACTACTTAGGGCTGCAATCACTGCGAGATTAGCCTCGTGATCCCCGATGCTGATTCGGACTTTACCCGGTGCACCGAAATTATCGGCAGGTCTGACCATGACACCCTCACTCATCATGTGATCTATGAAGACTGCTGCTGCCATCGGAGGTTCAATCAGATAGAAGTTAGCTTGTGAAGGCGTATAGCTAATGTCCAGCCGATCGAGCTCTGCATATATATATGACCTCTCTTCGTGGACTGTACGCACCACCTCATTAATGAAGTCTCGATCTTCCAGCGCTGCAATTGCGGCAGCAGATGATAACTTATTAATGATAAATGGCTTAGAAAGCTGCTTGATGTAACTGATGATTTTTTCACTGCTGTAGCAATACCCCACTCTCATGCCAGCTAGGCCATAAGACTTAGAGAAGCTA
This sequence comes from uncultured Saprospiraceae bacterium, assembly GCA_937929945.1. Lineage (GTDB taxonomy): Bacteria > Bacteroidota > Bacteroidia > Chitinophagales > Saprospiraceae > CALFUK01. Next base: position 82,220 of record CALFUK010000039.1, on the reverse strand, counting down.
TTCACTACTACCATGTTATAGCCAGCTTTCACATAAGCTACGCCTGTGACATAATCATCTGCATCTGCGAAATGGCGATAGACTTCATCGTAGATAATAATGATGTTTTTAGGTATTTCTGGGAGTAAAGTATCTAATTCGCTTTTGGATATATAGCTACCTGTTGGGTTATTCGGGCTGGTCAGAAAGATCACTTTTGTTTTAGCTGTAATCGCTGCGATAATGCCCGCTACATCTAAGGTATAGTCCTCTCCTACCAGCGGTACATCCACGATCACACCGCCTAACCTAGATGAGAAAGATTGATAGGGCACAAAGCAAGGATTAGAAATGATAACCTCATCTCCGATATTAACAAAGGCGCGCAAGATCATCTCTATCACATCACAGCCACTATTAGAAGCTAAGAACTGTGAGGGCGCTAACTCTTGATTAAAGTCAGTCGCTAAGGCTTCGCAAAGGGCATTATCCGTTCGATCTGGGTAAATGTGAAGGTCGTCTATGGCAGCTTTGATCGCGGCGACGACCTTCGGCGAAGTACCTAGAGGGTTCTCATTAGAAGAGAGCTTATAGACTTTTTTATTAGCTTTAACAGCCTGCTTTGACTTACCACCCTTGTATGAGCGCTTCACTGTAAGGTAAGGCTTAAATGTATCTTCTATTTTCATTATAATTCTTTTGGTAGTACAAGCAATGATTATATAATAAACTCTATTTTTTTAAGCTACGCAGCTAAAAATGCTAAATAACTGAGATCAATCATCCACTTGGGTGTATTAATTATCTAGGTCATAGACGTTTCGTATTATCTTATGAGGCGGCCTCCAGCTCCAAGATAAACTGAGTCTCCTCCTCCCTGCGCTTCGCCATCATCCGGAGCATATCTCCTGCAGTGATGGCCATGCTTTTGCCTTTTTTACTGATGCCTTCTTGCAGCAGTGATTTCTCTATGCCGACCATTCTACCTGCGATGATGGAGTGGATGTGCATATCTTCTAAGTAGTAACATCGGAGCAGCTCTGTCTTCTCAATGACATCCTGTGTGAGTCGACCAGCATGTTCTTTGAGCAGCGAGAAGAAGTTTAGCTTCTTCTTTCGCCATGTGACATACTCTAAATTCTGAGTGCCCGAAAATCCGTTTGGCAGATTCGCTTCTTCATTAGCTCGACTCATATCAGGTCGGATCACGCTACGGTACACTGTGGAAGTGAAGCTATTACCAAACTCCATACAGGCTGTGGTGGACCTGAAGAGATGAGCCGCTTTGTCTATCCAGTCCGCCGTGACAGAGCTAAGCTTATCTTGCTCTAGATCATGACTGGCCTGATCTAAGCAATAACCAGATAGGATCATAAAAATAGCAAACCCGTGGTGTGCCAATTTCCATCGATACAGCGCGCGTTGCTCATTGTCGCTAGGTGCTGCCTGCGAATGCTCTTCTGGAGTGTAGAGCCCATCAGTATCCGACGCATGGATGGAAAGTAGTAGTAGATTCGCAGCCTCCCAGCCCTTCAATAGATAGGCCACTTCGCCCCTGGACATGGAGGTATAGCCGATCTCATTAATCAGCTCTGCAGAACTATCTAAATACTGCTGTATGAACTGCCCATACGTCATCCCCGAAATCCTAGTTACTTCAAAGTATTTATCATAGATATCAAATTTATTAGAAAGGTCTTTCTGATTGATCTGAGCGCCAGAAAACTGAATCTCAGGGTTAATCAACCCTGATAAAGCTCTAGAGAATTCGCTAAAAGAATCCAATACTTCTGGCAGTACGTAAGTCTCTCCCAGAAGCAAGTCGATGTTCTTCTTAACCTTGTGATGAAAAAATGAAAGCTTGCTTAGTCCGGCAGAACCATCTGACTCTAAGGCGCCAATAGCTGATGAGTCTGGAAGGAAACATTGGTTCATATATCTTGATTTGTGCACTCTAAAGATATTGACTAATTACCATTATGCCATGAGTTTCAATCTAATTAGAAAATTAGTCTACATATTGATATATACGCATTCACTTTTTCTAAAACGTGCTTAAAATAGCTAACTCAAGAGAAAATAATTCTCTCGCTTATACTGGTAATGCAGTGGTATACTTTCTGACGGACAAGCTGAAACTGGTCTCTATGTTAGCAATATTAGGCACCGTAGAGATTTTATCCAGCACAAAGTCATTGTATGAACTGATATCACGATGCCTCATCTTAAGCAGAAAATCTGATTTTCCAGAAATATGATGGCACTCTAAGACTTCATCAAATTCATTCACTTGAGTCACGAAGGCATCGATGGCTTGCTTAGAGTGATCTATGATGGATATGTGGACAAAGACACAGAGACTCAGGTCCATTAGATCTGGATTAATGATGGTGACGTATTTATCGATGAGTCCTGCTGCTGTCATTTTCTTGATGCGCTCAAATATGGGCGTGGTAGAAAGATTGAGCTGGAGGCCAATCTCCTTTATGGTAGCCTTAGCATCTCGCTGTAAGGTGCGGATGATCTCACGGTCTACTTGGTCTATTTTCATGACAGCTATTCTATAAATGTGTGTTAATATAAATAAATATTCTACCATTTAAACAACGCGTAGAAATCAATGCTGAAACGATCTAAAAACTAAAGCACTAAATCCTTAATCAACTGATCTAAACCTATCGAAGAGGCATCTTCCATTAATGTGAAATAAACTTATAGAATCAGGATAGCCATCTCTTCCTATCCCTTGTAAACTTCTTGAGTAACTTCTCCTGGCGAAAGCAGTCTCTCTCCTTAAAATGACTATCTTAAAGTCAATATCTACAAAACCCTCAATTGCATTCAAAAAAATACAGAAGTTATGTCTTATTAGTGTTGACTGGCGTCTACACGTTCAACTTCATTGATAGACAAATCTTAGTCATCCTGCAGGAATCCATCAAGCAAGATCTCGGTCTGACGGACACACAGTTAGGCATGCTCACGGGACTCACCTTTGCTCTCTTTTATGCGACGCTGGGCATTCCCATAGCGAGATATGCAGATAGAAGTAATCGCAGAAACATAGTAGGAATATCTCTCATTGTCTGGAGTATGATGACTGCCGTCTCAGGATTAGTCAATAACTTTCTTCAGCTGCTGATCGCCAGAATAGGTGTGGGTATTGGAGAGGCGGGAGGGAGCCCACCATCTCATTCCATAGTCTCAGATTACTATCCGCCTAATAAGAGAGCCAGTGCCTTGGCCATATATTCTACGGGCATCTACATTGGAATTTTGTTTGGCTACATGATAGGTGGATGGATAGATCAAAACTACGGCTGGCGCATGGCATTTTTTGCTCTTGGCCTGCCTGGTGTTCTTTATGCCATGATCGTATTCTTTACGGTAAAAGAGCCAAAGCGAGGTATGTCAGATAAGCCTGTCGCCAAACAAGATGGCCAAACGAATAAAAAGGAAAGAGGTTTTCTCGAGGTCCTGTCACTGCTGATGAAGAAGAAAACCTTTGTCTTCATCTCCTTAGCTGCTGGATTCAATGCCTTCGTCACTTATGGTATTGGCAATTTCTTTGCTCCATTCTTAGCAAGAATACACCACATGGATACAGCAAGTATTGGTATTGCCCTGGGCCTGGTCGTAGGTATAGGAGGCATCACGGGTACCTATGCAGGAGGCTATTTCGCTGACCGATGGGGTAAGCGTGATATCAGATGGTACCTGTACGTACCTATCTTGGCTGGTCTCGTCGTTGTGCCCTTTTCGATCACATCATTCTTACACGGTAATCTTGCTATAGTATTAGCCTGTAATGCGGTAGCTACCTTTTTGACAGCCGTGTATATGGGACCTTCATTAGCAGTCATACATAATCTTGTGGATGCGCATACGAGAGCCTTAGCCTCTGCGGTCTTCTTTTTGATTCTGAATCTTATTGGCTTAGGTCTTGGCCCGCTGACCATTGGGTTCATCAGTGATCTACTGAGCTCTAGCTATGGTGCTGAGTCACTACGTTACGCTTTCATATTTTCGGTCATTCCTGGCACCATCTCACTGATCCTATTCTACATGGCTTCGCGCACCTACAAAAGTGAAGTGGCCGTCATTTAGACCACATATCCTAAGAGCTTCCGCAGACTTCATCAATTGAGATTGAGAATAGACTAAATCAGAATTAATCTAGATAAGTACATATGACAAATCTTTGTTATTTATAAGTCCTTTTGTAGAGTAATTGTATACCCAAGTACATAGTACGTATATTATTTGTAGTATACTGTAGTATAATCTAACCAAAAAACTATATTATCTTTACAAATGTTAATTGTGAGATACATACCCACCCGTATCTAAAGTGAAAAATGATAAATAATACATCCCCTATTTCAAAGGTCTCTGACTTATTGAAAAAGCTTGAGAAGTTGCAAAAGGAGAATCAAGTCTGCTTGATGAAATCTTCTGAAATCATTGAGCGAACTAAAAACATGGTCCTTCGTAGCTCGAAGTTTCTATAGTAAGACTGTTCTACAGGATTTGGTCTAACGTAGCAATTAGAACCCGAAAGAAGATACAATTCCCCTTTGTATAAATTAAGTCACTGAAAAGTGATTTTGAGACTCTACTTTATCTATTTCAAATTATTAGAATACCCCAACTAACCAATCAATCTCTGATTTAGATATCAGCAGATTAAAAATAGCATTTACTTTATTAAAAGCCGTATTAAGGTACTGAGTCTGAATGGCTCTGAAATCAATGGAGCTGATCTGACCCAACTTAAACCTCTCTTCTGAAATAGCTAAATTTTTCTCAGACAGACTGATCTGCTGCTCTGATAACAAGAGTAAGTCCTTTTGATCTTTGTAATTCTGTGCCAAGATATGCAGCTGATTCGTGAGCTGTAGTCTGGCATCCATGATATCCAGCTGATTTATCTCCTCATTAATTTTGGCATTTTCGATATTGGCAGATCTAACGCCTCCATCGGTGAGATTCCAATTGAGGTTCGCTCCAAGACCAATATTCATTCGATTGCTAAATTGACCCTTAAGCGGTGCGCCAGTCTGTGGGTTGTCACCAAAGAATTTGAAATATCCTTCAGAAAGTCCAGCTGTGGCGTTAATCGATAATGTAGGTTTTCTCGCTGCTTGCTCCAATTGTGTATTCAGTTTATTCAGCTCCTCCAGAATCATGAGTGAGCGTATGCTCGGACTCTCTTCCTCTAACGTGAGAGATAGTTGTTCCAGATCGATATCCTCCACTTGTACAGACAGGCGTTCAGAAAATTGATAGTTTTCATCAGCACTAATCGATAGCAAGCTGTACAGCCGACGCTTGGCAATGTCAATCTGATTGTGCTGTGATACAATATTGACAGAGTCAGATAGCACTGCATTCTGAAACTGCAGCAGGTTGAAAGAATTACTCGCACCAAATTCTTTCTTTGATTCTTCGTAGGCCAAGCGATCCTTAGACAAGGAAATAAGGTCCTCTACCACGATGAGTCGCTCCTGCTGCAATAACACCGCATAGTAAGCCTGTATGATGTCTCTGATGACATTATGAGCACTCACGCTCTGCAGCTGCTTCTGCTGCTCTACGAATAAGTCCAGCTGATCTTTCGCGATCCGCACCCTGCCACCACTTAATACCAGCCAATTAGCATCCACACTGCCTCCGAGTCCTGCGACAAAATAAGACCCATTGAGGAAACTTGCAGGGTTATTATCATTAGTCATAGACAGAGTAGCTGACCCGTTCAGGTCTACGCTGACACCACGGCCTGCCCTACCCCAGGTGTTATTATTCTCAGCGATTCTGACATTAGACTCATCGATCTTGATCTGAAAATTCTTCTCCAGCCCCAGTGAGATCGCTTTCTCAAGTGACATATCCTCCTGAGCTGTCATCTTCAGGCTCATGCCCGCGAGCAATAGCAAAATGAGCAAGCTCAATCTTTTCATGTGCTTCATATGTGTAAATTCTATAGTAAAATATCGAACATGAAATAATCAATTCTATCCATCTGCCTGCGTGTCATTTTTATTCTCATTATAGATGTCTCTCGTATTTTGTTTTCTGGTGAACCGCTACTTAGCAACTTAACAGATTCTCAAAGCTATCGGCTGTCTGACTCTTCTACCATATCACGTTTCACACGATCAATTCAGAAATTTTAAAGGTCAACATGACGTAAGCCACCAATGCCGCTAAAGTAAATAATGCCGCTATCAGATAGATGGGCAGATTAGTCACTCGGACTGCTGACGCCGACTCTACCATCAGGTAGTCTATCTTCTCTCCTTCCCATATCCCCAGAGCTGTGCGCTTGATCCGATTAGAGATCACTAATAAGGCTGGAATCAACACCAGCAAAATAAAGGTGCCGACCATTAGACCAAAAGCGACTGATACCGCCATAGGTATCAGAAACTGTGCCTGCATGCTCTTCTCTAAGAGCAGCGGTGCTAATCCTGCTACCGTCGTAATCGAAGTTAGTGTGATCGGCCGAAATCTTGATAGTCCTGTCTCATAAAGCGCCGTCTTAAAGTCTATGCCTTTTGCAATGTTATTATTGAATGTGGTAATGAAGACTAAGGCATCATTGATAAATATCCCAATCAGCGCTATCGACCCTAATACAGAAAACAGACTGATCGGAATGTCCATGATATAGTGCCCCAGTCCCACACCAATAAAGGCGAAAGGCATCAATGCGAACACAATCAAGGTCTGACTAATCGACTTGAATGTCAAAACGATAATGAAGAACATGATCATCAAAGCAAGGGGAAGAACTCTTCCCATCGACCTCTGTGATTTCTCATTCTCTCGCTGCTGTCCTTCAAAACCGACAGAGACGGACGGATATTTTTCCAATATTTTTGGCAGTAGTATGGTCTGGATATCCGTATTGATATCGCTTACAGATGCTCGATCATTGACCAGATCAGCTGTAACCCTAATTTCACGTTCGCCCTCAATATGATTGATATTGACGATGCCTCGCTCTGTCTTAAACTCGACTAATTCTGACAAGGGCACCGACTGTCCAGAAGCACTTCTGATGCGCATATCAGACAAATCTGAGACTTCATTACGATCATCCAGTGCATAGCGCACCCACACTTTTACCTCATCTTCTCCTCTTTGGATTCGCTGCACCTCTGCTCCGAAAAAGCCCTGCCTAACACTACTGATGATATTCCGTAGCGTAAATCCAAGATTATAGGCTTTGGGCTTCAGGATGAGCTCTACTTCTTTATTACCCTCTTGGTTGGAGTCTGCTATATCAGTTAAGTCATCTATTTGTTTGAGACTGCTCTTTAGTTCTTCCGATGCAGCAGAGAGCGCCGCCTCATTTCTACTCAGTAGTGAGACCGATACGGCTGCTCCAAATAGATTACCCGACCCAAAGGAGAGTTTCTCTGCATCGTATACGGGGCCCACCTTCTCTCTGATGGCACCGATGATCATTCGGTTATTGATATTAAGTCGCTCTTCTCCGTCCAATAGATAGACACTAAGCTGACCATTATTAGTCAACGGCCCGACTGACTTTTGGATTTTATCAATTACATTCTTATCTCCTAAGCCATACTCCTCCTTGAATTCTTCATTCACCTCCCAAGTAGCAACTTGGATCATATCTAAGATTTCTTCTGTTCTGGCCTCTCTGACTCCTGACTCCAACTCAAGCGTGACGGTAAATACATCACTCGGAATCACTGGAAAGAAAGTACTCCTTACCACCCCACCTTTGAAAGCACCTACGAAAATGACCAATGCCGCAATACAGATAGCCAGTGTGGGAAAGCTGTAATTCATCGACCACTTCAAAATGGGACCATATAAAGTCCGCCTTAGAAAATTCATAAACTTATCTAAGTACAGTGTCAGGAGATTCCCCTTACTCTTATCATATTTCAGCGCTTTGGAATGAGCGACGTGAGCAGGTAATATGAGTGCACCCTCCACGAGTGAGAAGAGAAGTGAGAATATGACTACGACAGCCATGGCACCAAAGGCATCACCAAGTCCCCCCTCTATGAAGAAGAATATGCCGAAGGCGACGCAGGTCGTAAGAATCGCAGAGAATACCGCAGGTAGTACTTCCATGGTACCTTCAAGTGCTGCAGCATTAGGCTCCATCCCCTGTTCATACTTCTGGTAGATACTCTCAGCGATCACAATCCCATCATCCACGAGTATCCCAATAACCACAATCATCCCAAAGGATGATATCACATTATAGGTCGTACCAAAATATTCTGCACAAATGAACATCCCTGCGAATGATATAGGGATCGCCAGTGCCACCCAGAAAGCTAACCTCCAATGCAGAAACATGGCCAATAACACCAAGACAATCAAAAAGCCAATGGCTCCATTCTCTTTTAAAAAGCTAAGTCTGGTATTAAGGTATTTTGCTTGATCCTGGATGACGGTAGCTGTAATCTCATCCTGGCTCTGATTAAAGTCTTCTATGTAATCCAAGACGATTGCAGCAATTGGGATCATGTCCTCCTCATCAGTATTATTCACATTGATGATGACTGATGGCTGATTATTGAGATAAGAGCGGACGGGAGAGTCCTCCCAAGTGTCCTTGACATCAGCTACCTGATGCAGTCGGATGACCCCGCCCTCACTGTTAGAGCGGAGCACTATATTCTCGAAGTCTTGGGCGAAGTATTGCTTACTATCAGCTCTGATGATGAGCTCTTCTTTCTCTGATTTGATGATTCCACCAGTCGCTTCTAAGTTGGCGCTGGCGATGGCCGTGACAGCTTCACCAAAAGTGAGATTGAGCGCACGAAGGTCAGACTCCCGAAAGGCGATCTCGATTTCTTCCTCAGGAAAACCAGTCAGCTCTACTTTGGAGATATCATCCAGGGCCAATAGATCATCTTCTATTTCGCGCGCATAGCTCTTCAGCGTACGAAGATCGACATCACCTGAAATCGAGAAATTAAGCGCTGGAGAGATATTTTCTCGTTTGAAAATGACCAGTGGCTCCATGCCCGCAGGAAAGGTAGGTATTCGATCAATGGCATTCTTCACGTCTAAGAGGACTAAGTCAGTGTTATAGCCCTGTAACACTTCGATGGTGATGTTAGCCGCATTCTCGGATGACACTGAGGTGGTACGCTCCACACCAGTTACACTGATGAGGTTCTCCTCTATCTTGGTCACGACGCCCTCTTCCATCTCACTGGGAGATGCCCCTGGATAGATCGCCTGGACCTGGATGATTCTACTCGGCACCGTCGGAAAGAAGGTCGACTTCATTTTCAGCGCACTGGCGAGACCCATGATCAATAGAAAGATCATAAGGATGTTTCCAGCGATCGGCACTTCGATAAGGTACTTGATGATTCCTCTCATATTAGCGGATTGCATTTACTTTAAGGCCACTAAAAATACCCTCATGTGAGCTACTCACGATTTGATCGTCGGGATCAATCCCTTTGACGTATACCTTTGTTTCAGTCTGCTTGATCACATCCACTTCTTTGACACTGATGAGAGAATCTTTTACGACGAATACCTTATTTCGATCTTTAATTAAGTCCTTGCTTAGTGGAATTACATCTGACATCTTACCAGCTGAGAGTTCTCCGCTGAGGTACATCCCGTCTCTCAGTCCTCGGCCATAGACCGTGATGTAGACAGGTAGGTTCTGGGTGACATCATCGATCACCCTGCTGATGCGACTCACTGTCCCCTTCCATTTTTTATCCATTTCTTTGGAGTAGAGGCTCACAGCTTGACCTGTCTTGACATATTCCAGATCGGACAGGCTGATCGGTGCCTTCATTTCAAATCTACCAGTATTCATGATGCTGCCTAAGTTCACTCCCATATTGACCAGCTGACCAGGATAGATGCTTGCCTTAGTGATCACTCCCGAGAATGGTGCATAGACCTGATAATCGAGCAGCCGACTCTCCGCACTTTTAATCGTATAATATTGATTGTATAAGTTCTTGCCTGCGATGTAGTATTTTTCTTGATCTGTCGTAATAGTTGGAAATTCTTTGACTGACTGATTCACATCAAATTCATCCAAATACCGTTTCCACTTATCAAATGCATCTGGAAAGTCAAATTTCAGATCAGGCATAATCTGAGTGATACTGGTCATCAATGCCGACCGCTGCGCCAGGAGATTGAGCTCTGCATCTTCTCCATCAATATCAAATAATAATTCACCCTTCTCGACGTAGCTGCCTTCTTTAATCACTTTTGAGGTTGCTTTGAGTACACCGCTGGCCTCAGCAAATAAGTCGACTTTCTCATATGCAGTAAGTCTGCCATCAATGTTGATAGTATTGACCACATTCTTTGGGCTATACTGAGCCACGGTCACATTCTTGAGCAGCTTTCGGACTGGCTCCTCTGATACCGTAGATTTCTTTTGCTTCAGGAAGCGCTGGTAAACGATGGCTCCTATAGAAAGAATAATAAAGGTAAGGAGCAATGATATAAGAACCTTGCGGGTTGATTTTTTCATTTAGTCTTCTTGGTTATTATGTATGAGTAATCTTTCGTAAATGGTCTTGAGTACTTTTTTAGCTGTTTTTATTTCTTCATCTGTCAGTCCTTCCGTAGCTATCTTTTCTCCCTTACATGATTTCTTGACGACATGCAGCTTGAAGTTATTCCCTTCAGTGGTCAAGAAGATTCGCTTCTCTCGCTTATCAGTGTCGACAGACCTCCTAATGATCAGTCCGTCTTTCTCTAAGGCGACGATCATTTTTGTGATACTACTCTTATGCCTGACTAGTGTGTCTGCCAGATCTTGCTGCTTCACCCCATCTTCTTTCCACAACTCTGCTAAGATGCTAAGGCACGAAATCGGAAAGTCATAGCCGCGTCTGGCTTTTTCTGCCTCTATCCGATTCGTAATGAGTCGGGACACACGCCCTGTCAAAAAACCAAAATGATCATATGGATTAAATGTCTTTGCCAATAGTTTACTTTGCAACTAATACCCCCTTAGACAAATCCTACAGTAGAAAGTTTAAAAGTAGACTATCTTTTTTTTTGCTAATATATTGGATCAAGAATCAGTGAGTCTTATGTATCTTATGCTCTCACCATATTACATCATATGCCAGAGGAGATCAGTAAGGAAAAAGTGCAGACTAAAGTCAAACTGCAGAAGCTAGACATGACCTGCCCCCAGTGCGACCACCCCATCGATGGGCAAGACATCAACATCAATAGTACGCTCGCAAAATGCAGCCACTGTCAGGCTATCCTATTTATGGAAGACGAGGCATTCTTCGGCCGTAAGCAGCGAAACCGTCCAGAAATGATGATCCCCGAAGGCACAGAGGTCCTTCATCTACCATCCAGTCTTGATATTCGCACTAAATGGAATAAAGCCAGATCACAAGGTGGCACGTGGTTTTTATTACTATTCGCCGTTTTGTGGAACATCATCATACTACCAGCAGCAATCACTATGGTTGCCACAGGGCAGATCTTTGGCCTCTTGACCATGAGTGCTCACTTAGCCGTCGGACTGGGTCTGGCGTACTACCTATTAGGTGTCTATCTGAACTACACGGATATATATGTCACTGAGGATGAGATCAGCATCGTCACCAGGCCACTCAAAAATCCATTCACGAAAAACCGAGTCCTGAAAACTAAAGACATCAAGCAACTCTTCGTCAGTCGGTATGTATCCAGCACCACGAATGGCATCGCTAGCTATGCTTACGCACTGTATGCCATCGACCATGATGGTAAAAGGAACCTTCTTCTCAAAGGCATGAATAAAGAATCACAGCTGTACATAGAGCAAGAAATCGAGCATTACCTTGATATAGAAGATGAACGAATACCAGGAGAAGTCTCTTGAGTGATATACGACTTTACAGCTCAAGCGCTTTAACTCGTGACATCACTTAAATTCTCATGTAGTTTAGCCTAATAGGCGTCTTTAATGATGTTTCTCAATTTTTTCATGTATTCTTCTTCTACCCAATACCTGTAGTTTCTGGTACTGTTAGAGATGCAGTAGCTGTATTGCCTGACTCGATCAGAAATAGCGAATCTCAGCTCTCTGGACAGTCCTAAGGCATCTATGAGCTCTTCACTGTTTTCCACGCATATCTTAGCGTGCTGCTCGATGGACTTATCTATGACTACTGAGCTCTTATCGCCGTTAGCTTGAGCTGACTTATATGCTTTGTAGACATCAAAATCCACAGACTCTGACTTAGCGAATTTGGCTCTGAGTTCATCTGGCATCCGATACTTGAACTGACGTTCGATCTCGTCATCCGAGATGAGACTCTCCAAGTACTGCTCTGGTGATCTAAAAATCAGGTGCCAATCTAGCTCTTCTGCCCAAAGGCCGAAGCGTGCCGCATTATTACCCAAATCAATCACATCAAAGGTCTTCTTATCGGGAAGCGCCCTGGATCCTCTACCGATCATCTGGTAGTATAGAGCTGGTGATTTCGTCGCCCGATTGAGTATGATGGTGCGTATGGATGGCTCATCAAAGCCAGTGGTCAGTATCGATACTGAGCTTAGTATGGCATCTGGCTTCTTGCGAAACCATTCTAAGATCTCAGCTCGCTGGCGCTTAGTGTGATGATTATCCAGGTGCCTGATGTCGTAGCCTTTATCTAAGAAGGTATGGTAGACATGCTTAGATGTCATGATCCCATTGTTGAAGATCAGTGTCTTCTTTCCCTTGCCGTGCTGCTCATAGCTGTAGAGCAGCTTATTCTGCATGTTGACTGTGGTGTATAGCTCCTCAGAAGATTTGACGGTGTAGTCACCATTGATCCCTACCTTCAGCGAGCTCAAGCCCACTTCATAGGTGTAGGTGGTGGCCTTTGAAAGAAATCCATTCTTGACCAAGAATGAGATCGGGTGTCCGACAATCAGTTCTTGGTAGATCTCTTTCATCGGAAGCTTAATGTTCGAACTCAGCGGTGTAGCCGTCACTCCCAAGATGAAGCACTGCTCGAAAAATTTAAATAACTTTCTGAATGAGTTGTAGTGGGCCTCATCAATGATAACCAGCCCAATGTCCCGCATGTGAATGGCTTTCTCATGCAGACGATTGTTAAGTGTCTCCACCATAGCGACGAAGCAGGAATAATCCTCCTGATCGTCGAGATGCTTCACGGAGCTATTGATGACCTTATTCGGTACATTCATAGCTTCCAGCATATTCGATGTCTGCCTGGATAACTCTATTCTGTGGGTCAGGATCAGGACTTTCTTCTTATAGTCTCGAATGTACCGACCCGCGATTTCTGAGAATATGACTGTTTTACCACCACCCGTAGGCAGTTGATAGACTAAGTTATAGTCATTAGAACAGTTTTCGATTCTGTCAAAAATTTTGGTCAGATCCTCTCGCTGGTATTTATACAGCTCCTTTTTTGATCCTGAAGTATTCTGTTGTGTCTCTGTGCTCAAATTTCTCTCCTATGCTAAATCGCAAAACTACTCACAAAAAATAGTTATTGAGAATAGTTAGGTATTAAATTTTAAAAATTAGAAATAAACTAGTGGCTAAGGTCTTCTTTGAGCAATTCTGGGAATTTATTTTGGAATCTTTTCAGCCTTGGTATGGATACTGCCCTGACATATGATTGATTCGGATTCTTTCGCTCAAAGTCTTGATGATAGGCTTCTGCATCATAAAAATTAGTAAATGCAGCTATTTCTGTTGTGATTGGATTACTGTACACTTTCTCCTCTGTCAGTTTGGCTGTGACTCGATCAGCAATTTCTTTTTCCTCCGCTGTCTTATAAAAGATCGCGGATCTGTATTGGTATCCTTTATCAGGCCCTTGCTGATTCAGGGTGGTCGGATCATGGGAGCCATAGAATACGATGACTAATGTCTCATAACTGATAACTTCTGGATCATATATGACTCTGACTGCCTCGGTATGCCTCGTGGATCCAGAAGCTACTTGTTGATACGTAGGATTCTTTATTTTACCCCCAGCATATCCAGATATCGCTTCTTTTACACCCTTGACAGACTCGAATATGGACTCTACGCACCAGAAGCAACCGCTGGCAAAATAGGCTATCCGATCACCTTCTTGTTCTTGGTACTGCGTGACCGCTGTGGTCTTTGATCCTTCATTATTTTCTTGGCTGGTCGCACAGGCGAATGGCAGCATCAAGCTGGCTAAAATATATAGGGCTTTTATCATGTTAATTTTTCATTTTAACCAAAACAGACACATTAGGTTCACATCACATCTTTAATATCAGTATAGTCTAGATCAAAAGCTTCTGCGACTGCATTATAAACGACTTTTCCATTGACTATATTGAGTCCTTTCGAAAGTGCTGGATTATTCGTACAAGCTGTCTTCCATCCAGAGTTAGCTAACTGCATGGCATATTGTAGAGTGGCATTCGTCAGAGCTGTGGTCGAGGTATATGGCACTGCGCCTGGCATATTAGCGACACAGTAATGGACGATGTCATCAATGAAAAAGATGGGGTCCTCATGAGTCGTCGGACGACAGGTCTCTATGCAGCCGCCTTGATCTACTGCGACATCCACTAAGACTGTCCCAGGATTCATCTGCTTCAGCATGTCCCTGGTGATCAGATTTGGTGCTTTGGCACCAGGTATAAGTACAGCTCCAATGATCAGGTCATGGTATTCGATCATTTTACTGATGGTGTATTCATTAGAATAGACTGTCGTGATGTTATCAGGCATCACGTCCTCTAGGTATCTGAGTCGGCTTAGATTGATATCCAAAATAGTGACATCTGCCCCTAGCCCTGCAGCCATCTTAGCAGCTTGGGTCCCAACGATGCCTCCACCTAGGATCATCACCTTAGCTGGCGGCACTCCTGGTACTCCACCTAAGAGGATACCCTTACCACCCATCGGCTTTTCTAAATATTTAGCACCTTCCTGCACTGCCATCCTGCCAGCGACCTCGGACATCGGTATGAGTAGAGGCAGTGATCGATCAGGTAGCTCTACAGTCTCATAGGCTAAACAGACGGCACCGCTGTCCATCATCGCTTTAGTCAGTGGCTCATAAGATGCAAAGTGAAAGTAGGTGAATATCAGCTGTCCTTCTTTTACTAGACCATACTCAGCTTCGATTGGCTCCTTCACCTTAATGATCATCTCTGCGATGTCATAGACACTGGCTATATCAGGAAGAATCTCTGCTCCTGCTTCGATGTACTTCTCATCACTAAATCCACTCGATATTCCTGCTGTCGATTGCACATAGACTTGATGGCCTTTACTTTCGAGAGCTTTGACTCCAGCAGGTGTAATCCCCACTCGATCTTCATTAGTTTTTATTTCTTTTGGGATACCTATGATCATAGCTAAACAATTGATTTTTGATGTTAATATTTGATCGGACAAATATATAATTAGCAATGACAATGAAGGCTAAAAACAAAAAAATAGTAAGCCAAGAATACAGCTTACCTTGAAGCTCCAATAAAAGTGAACGATGCGTCCATGATGAGGACAAAGAACGAGACTTAAAGTATGGCACTTTAGGTTCTTGTAATATATTCAAATCACCGCCCAATGAGTAAGTGGATCGATTCATGCTGCTCACGACACTACATACACAAAGCAATCATGCTGCTCGCATAATCTTTGGATATTAGAAGGACTTCAATGCAGCGTATCGATCAATGTGGTAGTTATAATCGCCATATGTGAGTTGCGCCACCCTGGCTCGCTTGAGGAAAAAGCCGATCTCTTCATCATCCGTCATACCGATCCCTCCAAACATTTGAATCCCCTCGTTAGAGACCAATTTGGCAATCTCACCTACTTTAGCTTTGGTCATACTGGCTAAAGTAGCCAGCTCATCAGACTCAGCGTCTATGGCTTGAAGCGACTTCAGCACCAAGGACTTACACATCTCTATCTCGCAAAACATATGCGCTGCTCTGTGCTGTAGCCCCTGAAAGCTGCCTATGGACACACCAAATTGTTTTCTCTCTTTCAAGTAGTTCATCGTCCTTTCGAATGCTTCTTCCATACTACCCAGCATCTCGGCAGACAGGCATATTCTAGCAACATCCAATACGTGATCCATGATTTTCTCTCCATCTCCAGGCAGCCCGATCATAGCTAATACAGGTACATCGGAAAAGGTCACCGTGGCCGCATTTCTGCTGTCCATCATGGTGTGACGCTCTACAGAGACACCTGAAGCGGCAGCATCTATGACGTAGATACCAAGACCCTTCTCCGTTCTGGCGGTCACCAAGAAAGTATCAGCTACGTGTCCATCTAAGACAATTTTTTTGGTGCCTGACAACTGATTATTGCTAACTGAAGCCTCAGCAGTATGGGGCCTGTGGGCATTACTTTCTTCATATGCCAAGGTCACGATCTTCTCCCCTGCAGCAATGGCCGCCAGTAAGGTCTTCTTTTGCTCTTCTGAACCATAAGCATTGATCATTGTGCCACTGACGATGACTGATGACATCAGAGGTGATGGTGTCAATGTCTTTCCAGATTCTATAAGGATCTGGCCTAAGCCTGCGTATCCAAAATCAAGACCACCGTAAGCTTCTGGAAAGACTAATCCTGTCCATCCCATATTAGCCATTTCACTCCAGACGAGCTGATCATAGCCAGCTTCACTTTTCTTATCTCTCAGGTCTCTCAAAGATGCGATAGGCGCATTACCATTAAAAAATTCTTTTGCTGATGTTTTGAGCATTTGCTGCTCTTCCGTTAGTACTAATGCCATGCTATCTTATGATTTAGGAAGTCCGAGAATGTGCTTTGCTATGATGTTAAGTTGTACTTCTGATGTGCCGCCTTCGATGGAGTTCGCCTTGGTCCGACAAAACTCTCTGGGGGTCTTACCCTCCTCTGCATTTTCACCCCAGATCAAATTATCGAATCCACCGGTAGACATCATCAGTTCGTACCTTCTTTTATTTAGTTCTGTCCCATAGTACTTGAAGAAAGATGACTTAGCTCCCGGAGGACTGCCTGCCTTTGCTTCATCCAGTGCTCTTTCTAAGGTCAGATTGAAGGCCGCTTCATCTATGAGCCATTTGGCTGTCTCGACCCGATTTACTGGATCGGCTAGCTTCCCATTCACTTTACCGATAGCATCCACCGCATACTTGTCTAAGGTCTTATCCATCTTGGCCACATTTCCGATCATACTTCTTTCGTGGGTCAGTAGGTATTTGGCGATCGTCCATCCTTCATTCTCTGTGCCTACGAGATTCTCTTTGGGCACTTTGACATTATCGAAGAATGTCTCGCAGAATGGTGAGCTACCAGATAACAGCTTGATGGGCCTGGTCGTCACACCCTCTGCCTTCATATCGATCAGCAAGAAGCTGATGCCAGTATGCTTCGGCGCATTCTTGTCAGTTCTGACCAAACAAAATATCTTGTCAGCATAGTCAGCGTATGATGTCCATACTTTTTGTCCGTTGACTAAGTAGTGATCGCCTTTGTCTTCTGCTGATGTCTGTAGTCCAGCTAAGTCGCTCCCAGCACCCGGCTCACTATATCCTTGGCACCACCATATTTCGCCATTGGCGATCTGCGTAAGGTGCTCCTTTTTCTGCTCTTCTGTCCCAAAATTAAGTAGTGCTGGGCCGAGCATATGTATACCAAAACTAAACAGTGGTGTACGACAGCCTAAGCTTTCCATCTCCTCCTTCAGCACTTTATATTCTGCTTTAGAGAGACCTCCTCCACCATACTCTTTAGGCCATCTTGGGACTGTCCAGCCCTTTGATTTCATATTCTCAAACCACAGCTTCTGATCTTCGTCTTTAAATTTTGGCTGGCGACCACCCCAGAAGTAGTCATCGAATCCTTTTACGGGTGTGCGCATTGATTCTGGACAGTGCTCTTCGAGCCAGGCTCTGGTCTCCGTTCTGAATGCGTCAATGTTAGGTTGTGTAGCTGTAGACATTTGAAGAATCGTTTAAATAAGTGATACCTGTAATAGCAAATTAAATAGACTTTGGACTGAAAAAGTAAGTTACGATAAAGATGGGCTTCTACCGAGATTCATGCCATGAACTTGATTCAAATTAAGAAGAAACTAAAAGCTTGAAGCATATGGCAATCACTGCGGTAAAGTGATCGTAAAGGTACTTCCCTCATCCTCTACAGAATGACATGTGATACTTCCTTTATGCTTCTTTATAATTTCATTGGTGATGCTGAGCCCCAGGCCGGTACCTTAGTACTCATCTTGACGATAGTAGCGATGAAACGGTATAAATAGCTTCTCCATAAACTCTGAGGACATGCCTAAACCATGATCCTGTATTTCGATCTTCAAATCTTGATTTGGCAGAATTTCAGATTTGAGAATCACATGAGCTCTTTCATCACTTTTCAGATATTTCAGCCCATTACCGATCAGATTCGAGAAGACCTGCTTTAATTTTATTCTGTCAGCCATGATTCGTTCACTTTTTATGTATGATTCTATCTTCGCCTTTGACTGATCAATATCATACTGTAAGTCCGCTAACACTTCTTGCACCAAATCATTCAGATCAAACTCAGAGAGATTGAGCGCTTGAGCATTGACCTGTGAATAATTAAGCAGGTCAGTGATGAGTGCGAATAATCTAGAAGTACCATTCTCAATAAAACTTATATACAGTAAATATCGATCATCCAGCACATCCAGATTCACATGATTCTGCATCTTCAAGTGTCTTTTTAAAGTGATCTAGAACTAAGGTCACATTACCTCTCTCCCCTTCTATGATACCCAATCGATTATTAATGTATAGCCATTGCATGGGGCTGTCTGCATATTCAGCGGACTCCTTCAGGTAGAATATTGCCTGTTCCGCATTTCCTAATTTGTCGTTGTAGATTCTAGCCAGTAGCGTACTAATTGAGTAATTCGCTTCTTGCTCTTTATTCCTTTGAGCACAGACACTCGCATCTTGTGCATAAGATAGTGACATTAACACATCTACGTCAAACAATCTCTCTGCAACAAAGGCATCGATCATGCACGTGCTTAGGGTATCATTCTGTGATACGCTAAGCACGTGCATGATCGTAACAATGAGACTATCGATATTGGGATCAGCAGCATAGGAATATCCAGAGTGAAAGAGTAGGATCAAAATGCAGTAAAGAAGTTGCCTAATAATTTTTTAGAAAATAGTGGGCATTTAGCGCATATTAGACAAAGGTAGACATTTGCTACGAATAGCCAAATAAGTATACTCTTACCAAATTATATAATCTTTTGCTACTCTTTCGATCACTAAATAAGTATTAATACCAGGAGAGCGAAAAACTACACATAGGTAATTAGTTCTTTCTTTTTTAGGTGTGGTGTCAAGTTGAACCGATGTAGTGACATCCTTCCCTCAGAATATTTAAATTCTGACATTGAGGTATTTATCACGCTATCATTCATCTCGATGATCCTGGCATCATCTTGCATCTCCAAGGCATAACCCATGATAGCGGAGATGGTACCTCCTGAGGTGAATGCCGCCGCAGTCACGCCTCTACTATCGGCTGAAATGATGGTCTGCAAAGCACCCGTCACCTCTTTCTTGAATGTCTGCCAATCTTGATGTTCTACTGATAGATCAAAATCTATATTGTCAGTAGCCCAGCGCATCATAAAAAAGTTAAAGACTCTAAAATGATTTCTGATCTTACGCTCTGGATGATTCACAGTATCATCATGCCAGCCCTTTACTTCAGGGTAAGTATCGATCAGCTGTGGCATAGCAGCTCTAAGTATTTCTGGCCCTCGATGCTCAGCTAAGCCAGAGAGCACTTCGGGGTCAGGAAGTGATTGACCTTGATCCTGATATGACTTTCGGACTGTCTCGTAGGTCTGTCGGTGACGCTTCAGCGGACCGATGTATATCTTGTCTATCGCTATCGCTTCGCCAGCCATGTAGTCTCCCAGATGCGCTGACTGCTCGTAGCCCAGCTCAGAGAGTTGATCATAGTCAGCTGCCCCAAAGGAAGCCTGAGCATGCCTGATGCAGATGAGTCTACTCATGAATGATCAAATCCTTTGCCGGTGAATTTAGCTGGTCTCTTCTGTAAGAAGGCCTGTACTCCTTCCATGTTATCTTCTCCTAAAATGCAGAGAGACTGTTCTTGGGATTCTTTATCTATGGTGTCATTGAGCCCGTGAGTCACGGCGTAGCGGAGCAATCGCTTAGTGCCTACATAGGCTGCTGTGGGCCCGTCTGACAGCTGCTGTGCAAAGGCGATAGCCTCTGACAATAAGGTGTCAGCAGGAGATATGGTATGCACCAAACCTAAGCGCTGACACTCCTCCGCCGGTATCTTCTCTCCACCACAGATGATCTGCATGGCCTTGTGATAGCCCACAGCTTGTGCTAAAAACCAGCTGGACCCAGCATCAGGTATTAGTGCAATATTGATGAATGCGTAACGCATACTTGCCGTATCCGCCATGTACAAGAAATCACAAGCCATTGCGAATCCCAGAGCTGCACCAGCTACGGGACCATTGATGGCAGCCACGACTGGTTTGTTAAGATTCACAATGCGCTTGACTACATTAGCATACCTCAGGTTGAGATCATTCTCCACGTCATATGGCGTCAAAGGACCTTGAAAACTCGTCAGGTCCGCCCCGGCTGAAAAGCCTCGCCCCTTTCCCGTGACCACGAGTGCTCTGATGGCTCTGTCATTCTGAATGATGCCGAGCACCTTCAGAAGCTCGTCCTTCATCTCATTCGTGATGGCATTATAACTCTCTGGTCTGGCCAAGGTGAGTATCCCCACCTTTCCTTCTGTCCTGTATTCTATGGTTTGGTAAGACATGATTGTCTGTTATCTCAGTGAATAATTTAATTATAAGCGACGCCTATCCAGTCAGCGATTAAAGCGGGCTTCTCTTCGCCCTCTATTTCTACCACCCAGTGCATGATGTATTTAGCACCATTAGCTATTTCTTCGTAGTCTTTAATGGTCACCCTACCTCTGATTCTGGCTCCAGACTTAGTCGCATTAGTGAAGCGCAGTTTATTCAGTCCGTAGTTCACGCCCATTTTCACATCCTTGATCTGCATCACCTCATAGCTCAGCTTAGAGAGAAGAGATAGGACGAAGAATCCATGAGCTATGGTGGTACCATAAGGTGAGTGGGCTTTGGATTTTTCTTCATCCATATGTATCCATTGCTCATCACCAGTCACGCTGCCAAACTTATTGATGTCATCTTGGGTGATGGTCACCCAATCGCTTAGACCTACCTCCTTACCGACCATGTCTTTCAGATCTGCTAGAGCCTCTACTGTAGTGCTGTATGCTTCATTTTTCATTTATATAAGTTTAAAGTTCTATGCCTATAAATATATCATTAGGCTTTAATCACCCTTGTAGGAGCGACTCCCCGAGAGACTGCTCTACAAGCATGTTAATTACTATCTCATCATACAGATTCTGCACGAGCAGCTAAGACTTGCTTGACTGTGTTGCGTCCCAGCTGATACATATGCACTTCGTCTGGTCCGTCTGCCAGTCTCAGCGTCCTGGCCCCTGCGTAGAATCCCGCCAATGGTGTGTCGCTACAGACACCCATGCCACCATGAATTTGAATGGCCCTGTCAGTCACATCGCAGACCATCTTTGGCGCGACGATTTTGATCATGGCAATCAGATCTTTGGCTCCTTTGATACCGTGCTGATCTATTTTATCTGCAGCTGATAGCGTGAGTAATCTGGCTTGTTCTATTTCGCACCTGGAGATCGCTATCTCCTGCCTCACGCTGCTGAAGTCCTTAATCAATCGGCCAAAAGCTTCTCGCTCCGCAGATCGCTGACACATGAGCTCCAAGGCTCTCGTCGCCATACCAATCAGTCGCATGCAGTGATGTATTCTACCTGGTCCCAGCCTACCCTGAGCTATCTCGAAGCCTCTACCTTCTCCTAACAATAAATTGCTGACAGGTACACGCACATCTTTCAGGTCTACCTCACAGTGACCATGAGGCGGATCAAATGTCCCAAAGACTGATAACGGCCTGAGCACTTTCACGCCGGGCGTGTCGGCAGGTACGATGACCATACTCTGCTGCTCATGTCGCTGCGCTCCAGGATCGGTCTTACCCATCACGATATAGACATTGCACCTGGGATGCATCACACCCGATGACCACCATTTCCGGCCATTGATCACATACTCATCACCATCTCGGACAATGGAGGTCTCTATATTGGTCGCATCTGAGGATGCCACCCTTGGCTCTGTCATCAGAAAGGCTGATCTGATCTTACCTTCTTGGAGAGGAGTCAGCCACTCAGCTTGCTGCTCAGCATTGCCATATTTAGAGAGCACTTCCATATTACCTGTGTCAGGTGCGGAGCAATTAAACACTTCTGAGGCCCATGGCACCTTACCCATCTCCTGAGCTAAGGGAGCGTACTCCAGATTAGTTAGTCCAGGACTGAGGTCACCATAGTCTTTAGGGAGAAATAGATTCCAAAGGCCTTGGCTTCTGGCTTTCTCTTTGAGAGCCTCCATACCAGGATATTCTTTCCATAGATTCTCTTCCACGTAGGTATTGTATTCATCCTCTATTGGATAGATATGCTGATCCATGAAGTCCCGCACTCTTTTCTGTAATTCTTTTGATTTATCCGTGAATTCGAAATCCATTTCGCTTTATTTTATTGTTTACTGAGAAGGATTCATATAAGCATGACCTTCAGAAAATGATTAATTCTTATTTATTCAAAGACCACTTTATCGGCACATTCGCAGTCGGCTAACAGTCGATCTCGATAGAGCTCATTGACTTTTGACCGCTTCACTTTCAAGGTCGGTGTCAACGTACCGTTCTCGATGCTAAATGGCTCTTTGGCCACCACGATCGTCGCCACTCGCTGATAATTAGGCAGTACCTTATTCGCTTCATCAAGCGTGTGGCACAGGCTCTCTACGAGCTCTTCCTTAGATTTTTGTAAGCCTATCTCTGAGGGCACTACCGTGAGTACCGGCTGTGGCACACCCAGCCCCAGGAGGCAGAGCTGCTCTATGTCACTATTCTCGCTAAATTTTTCTTCTATCGGCGCCGGGACAATGAATTCTCCTTTGGAGGTTTTGAATGTATCTTTTACCCTGCCAGTGATAAATAGAAATCCCTCGTCGTCTATGCGGCCCTGATCCCCAGTATGGAGCCAGCCGTCCTTCAGCGTCTCTGCTGACTTCTCTGGGGACTTATAGTAGCCCTGCATCATGTAGGGCGCTCTCATCAATATTTCTTGTGTATCTGGATCTATTTTTATCTCACCACCTCCTTGGGGCCTGCCCACGGAGCCAGGCTTGGATTCATTCACCTTCATGAAGGTACAGGCAGCACAGTTTTCTGTCATACCATACCCCTCAGCTATTGGCAGTCCGATTCTGGCATACCAGTCCTTAGTGGATTGAGGTATGGGTGCCGCACCTGATACATTGACCCGTGACTGATGCAGGCCTAAGCCTTTCTTTATCTTATTTTTCACCATGGAGGATACGATCGGTATCTTCAGCAGTGTATCCAGTTTCTTCTGAGGCATCTTGTCTAAGATGGTGAGCATGAACTTAGTCCAGATCCGAGGCACCGCAAAAAATACGGTCGGCTTCGCATCACCTAAATTCTGCGCAAATCTCGCCAGTGATTCTGTAAAGAATATTTCGCCTCCGTAGGTGATACTACTATTCTCCACGATAGAGCGCTCCGCAATATGATTCAACGGTAGAAAAGAGAAAAATCGATTGTCACCTGTCTTAGATAACTCCAATGCATTGTATTCTTCTGTCTCCTTCAGAAGCGAATATGGAGCAGAATAATTGAGCATGACTCCCTTGGGCGTACCTGTTGTGCCAGACGTGAATACGATCGTCCAGAGGTCATCAATATCTGCAGATGGAAAACCTTGAAGTGGCTCCACAGTACGCAATATCTCGTCCCAATCATCGCCTCTGTCCACCTTACTATTCCCTTCATAATGAGGAAACTTGATGACGGGCATATCCTCTGGCACACCGGTCTTCATGTCATCCCACACTTCTGTCTTACCCGCGAATAATAATTCCACATCTCCAAGGTGTAATACCTCTGCGATCTGATCACCAGTCAGCGTAGGAAAAAAGGGGACAGATATATGACCTGCTATCATGATGGCTAGATCAGCAATGATCCATTCTCGACAGTTCTTAGAAACCAGTCCAATGTGGCTTTTGGGCTTTAGGCCTTTCGCATTAATGTGTGCCGCTAGCTTACGTGCCATCTGACCGACTTCGGCCCAGGTATAGGTCTCCCAGCGATCGCCGAAAGGTTGGTGTAAGAATGGCTTCTTAGGATTCGTAGCCACCTGCTTATAAAAGTATTGAATGATAGTTTCTGCCATAACTTATGCTGTTAGTCCACCATCGACAGGAAGTGCTATACCAGTGACGAAGCTTGCTCTGTCAGAAGCCAGCCACAGGGTTGCATCAGCCATCTCGTGGGTCGTAGAAAATCGTTTCATAGGTATCCCTTGCTTTAATCTTTCGGAGATACCTGCTTTCATCTGATCCATCGCCTCCGGATCAAATAATGGTGTCACTGTGAATACAGGGCAAAGTGCGTTAACACGTATATTTTTAGTGGCGTATTCTTTTGCGGCTGTCTTCGTCATGCCGACCACAGCGTGCTTACTGGCTACGTAGGCCAGACTGTTAGGCAGTGCTCTCAGACCAGCTATGGATGCCGTATTGATGATCACGCCAGAGCCTTGCTGCTGCATCACTTTTATCTCCTCCTGCATGCAGTAGAAGACACCATTGCAGTTGATCTGCATGACTTTGTCAAATACGCTGTGACTGGCCTCAGCGGTCCGCTGGTATTCACCACCGATGCCTGCATTATTCATAGCCACATCTATTCTTTCATAAGTGAGTACCGCCGTTTCTATTAGGTTCTTGACATCTTCATATTGTGTAACATCGCACTTGACGAAGATGGCTTCTCCTCCCTCCGCATTGATCTGTGAGACAGCTGCCAATCCGCTCTTTTCATTGATGTCAGACACCACGACTTTAGCCCCTTCCTTAGCGAAGGCTAATGCTGTGGTGAGGCCTATACCAGATCCTGCTCCTGTGATTAATACGACTTTATTCTTAAACTCCACTATTACTTTCTTTTAGCTCAATTAATTAATATTAGTGCCTGACCGTACCTCCTGAAATACAAAGCGTACTGCCAGTGACAAATCTCGCTTCATCAGAAGAAAGATATAGATAGCCATAAGCTATGTCGATTGGCTCAGCTATCATCCTCATGGGAATTTGTTGTTTTGCCCCTTCTATGATGGCATCCGGCATTGCTTTCGTCATGTCCGTGAGTGTGAATCCTGGTGCTATGGCATTCACCGTAATGCCGTACTTACCTAATTCTAATGCCCAGGTCTTAGTCATACCAATGATACCTGCCTTCGCGGCTGCATAATTCGTCTGACCAAAATTACCCCAAAGGCCCGTAGTCGAAGAAGCAGATACGATGCGACCATAGTTTTGCTCACGCATGTGCGGTAGTACCGCCTTAGTGCATAAAAAGACGCTCTTCAAATTCACATCAATGACGGCATCCCAATCATCCACCGTCATTTTAGCTAGAGACTTATCTCGAGTAATGCCTGCATTATTAATCAGGATATCGACTCGTCCGTACTTCTCTACGATTCTGGCTACTTCAGCATCTATAGCTTCTTGATCAGTCACTGATAGCTTAGTGAACTCGGCTACGCCACCAGACTCCCCGATGGCAGCTGCGGTATCGGAGCCTACATCTAAGAGATCCCAGATGATGACTTTCGCTCCTTCTTTAGCAAATAATTCTGCGATGGCCTGCCCTATCCCTCTGGCTCCTCCCGTGACGATGGCTACCTTATTTTCTAATCTCATTGGACTATTTATTTTTTTATCTCTAATTATTTATCAAAAATATTTCAAAGCTGGCTTAACCCGCTCTCTATCTTGAAGACTCCTATGCTATTCAGGTCTGCTTTGTTCTACTGTGTCTAACATAGTAATTTATCTTAAGGAATGACAACTATCTTGCCCTTCACTTTACGATTCATCATATCTTCTAATGCTTGCGAGGCCTCATCCAGAGTATAAGTCTTGTCGATATGCGGCTTAAGCTTAGCTTCAGCATGAAATTGGATCAGCTCCATGGTATTCTGCATCGCTTTCCCAGGTTCTGCCTGTGCATGCCTGCCCCAAAATACACCTCTGATATCACAACCTTTCAGGAGCGGCAGATTCATCGGGATTTTCGCAATACCAGCAGGAAATCCAATGATCAGAAAACGACCTTCCCAAGCTGTGGCCCGCAGAGCAGCCTCCGTGTAGTCTCCGCCTACTGGGTCGTAGACCACATCAGCCCCCTTGCCACCAGTCAGCTCCTTCATGCGCTCTTTAAGGTTCTCTGTGGTGTAATTGATGACTTCATCAGCGCCCATCTCTTTACACAGAGCCAGCTTCTCATCTGTGGATGCTGCAGCTATTACCTTAGCTCCCATCAGTTTACCCAGCTCTACCGCTGCCAGACCGACACCTCCTGATGCGCCGAGCACCACCAGACTCTCACCAGCCTTCAGAGAGGCCCGATTCTTCAGTGCGTAATAAGATGTCCCATACGCCATCAGGAATGAGGATGCTAAGGTGAAGTCCATTGAGGCTGGCTTCGGAAAGATCATGCTCTGATGAGCGATGACTTGCTCTGCAAATCCTCCATGTCCTGTCGCGCCAAATACCTCGTCTCCGACTTTGAAGCCCTTCACATCTGAGCCAACGGCGGCTACCACTCCTGCAATATCTCCACCAGGAGAAAATGGCAGCTCTGGCTTAAACTGGTATAAGCCCTGGATGATCAGTGTATCTGGAAAATTCACACTGCAGGCCTTCACATCCACTAAGACCTCTTTGGGGCCTGGTGCATTCAGCTCTATATCTTCTATGACCAGCGCTGATGGCGGTCCTAATTCTTTGCATAATACTGCTCTCATAGTTTTACTTTAATCAATGATATATTTATCTCCATCATTAGCTAATACAATAGGGCCATCATAAATATCGGACATGCCCTTCTTATACATACGCTCTACTACTTTTCTATCTGGTGTCGGAGCTAAGTGATTCAGGACTAGCTTGGCTACCCCAGCCTGAGCTGCTACTTCTGCTGCTTCTATCGGACTGGCATGATAGTCCTTTATGTCAGCCAGAAGCTTCGCTGTCTTGTCATTGCCCAGCTCTACATTGATCTCACTCATCTGAGTGATCAGCTCCATCAGCATAGCTTCATGGATCAGCAGATCTGCTCCTTGAGCATGTTTGATGACATTTTGGTTTTTAGCGGTATCACCACTGAGCACGACTTTTTTTCCATTGTACTCGACCATAAATCCAAAGTCAGGACTCACTGGCTCATGGCCTACGTCAAAGGCTGTGACTCTGATGCCATGCTGCTCATAGACCACAGTAGCCCCTTCATCTGGTACTGACATCAAGTGTGGTATAGCTCCCGCTACTGACGAATCCATGATAGCTTTTCCATGGTGATTCGTACGATGTTGATTTTCTATTTCCAAAAACTGGTCCGTAGCTGCTATGACCTTCTCAATGCCTGGCGGACCGTAGACATCCAGCTTAGTATCTCTGCCTCTCAGCCATGTCCGATTGATCATATAGGGCAGATCAACGTAATGGTCAGAGTGAAAATGCGATATGAATACCTGGCTGACCTTATGCATAGGTAAATTCATCTTCTCCATTTGAGCTACGGATCCATCACCGACGTCAAAGACTAATATTTGGCCATTTGCGATGACAGCTGTACAGCTCTGGCTTCTGGAGCTCGGCACTGGTGCTGCGGTCCCTATGGTATAGACTGTGATGTTTTCGGTCTCACTCAGCAGCTCTTCTGTCTGATCCAAGTCGTCTTGGAGTTGGCCTTTCATCGCATTGCCGATGAGCTCATCAGAGTGGTTAGAAGAATAGACCATAGCTACTACAGCAGCCAGTATGGCAATGACTACGACTAAGATCAATATTCTGATTCTGGTTCTATTCATAGCTTTTGCATGAAGTCTATCATGATCTTGGCAATGCTCTCGCCTTTGTCCTCTTGAAGAAAATGTCCTCCGCCTTCTATGGTCTGATGAGGCATACCCGCGGCTCCTGCCATGTGTTTTATAAATATTTTATCTCCTCCTGCCGTGATCGGATCTTGGTCACTGAATAAGCACAGGAAAGGTTTTTTGCTTTTCGCTAATGTGCTCCACGCCTCCAAGTTAGTGGGTATAGCTACATCATCCTCAGAGGTAGGTACCAGGGATGGGAAGATCTTAGCGCCAGCCATATAGCTGACATCTGGGAATGGTGCCCAGTAGGCATCCAGCTCAGCTTGACTTAGTTCCGTCACAGTAGAGTTCTGCATGATCTTATGGATCGGTAATTTTGGTGCCGTCTTAGAAAATTCTTGCCATTGCAAGAATGCTTCTGAAGGCTTACCCTTGCCATTAGGTAGAAAGGTATTGCCCGCTACGATTCTGGCGAATCTTTCATGATGTAAGCCTGCAATCCTGAGCCCAATGAGTCCTCCCCAGTCTTGGCAGAACAAATTGATCCCTGTCAGGTCTAGCTGTTCGATGAAATCCAATGTCCAGGCAGTATGAGATGCATAGCTATAGTCTGCCATTTCCACAGGCTTATCAGACCTGCCAAATCCTATGAGGTCTGGAGCAATGACTCGATAGCCCGCATCGACAAAATGGGGTATCATCTTACGGTACAGATAAGACCAGCTGGGCTCGCCGTGCATGAGCAATACTATCTCTGCATTAGAAGGCCCTTCGTCAACATAGTGCATCCTGAGATCATTCCCTACAGTCACATAATGAGGTGAAAATGGATAATCTGAAAGATTTGCAAACCTTTCATCAGGCGTTCGTAGAGATTTCATATGTTTAAATTTGGAACTGAATGCCTGTCAGCAAATAGCTAAGTTTAATCATCCACTTGGGTGTCTTAACTATCTACGTCATAGACGTTTCATATGTTTAAATTTCAGAGCGAAATGCCGATCAGCATATAGCTAAGTTTATTCATCCACTTGGTTTTCTTAACTATCTACGTCATAGACGTTTCATCTGTTTAAATTTCAGAGCGAAATGCCGATCAGCATATAGCTAAGTTTATTCATCCACTTGGTTTTCTTAACTATCTACGTCATAGACGTTTCATATGTTTAAATTTCAAGGCGAAATGCCGATCAGCATATAGCTAAGTTTATTCATCCACTTGGTTTTCTTAACTATCTACGTCATAGACGATTCATGTGCTTAAATTTTAGGACTGTATGCCCTTCGGTAAATAGCTAGGTTCAATCATCCACTTGGGTGTCTTAGTTATCTACGTCATGGACGCTTCATGTGCGCTATCTGTGCGCATCTAAATATAGTTCATATTCGTAGAATTTATACCCTGAGTATAATAATCATCCGTAAACTTGATAAAACTCAATTAGCCCGTCACTAAGCCGAAGACTATTTAGAATCATCCTATGCTTAAAATTTTCTCTCAAAATAAGCGGATTTTAGATATTGGCCCATGTTAATGTAAGAATGTAGCAAAGCCATTGAATTGATGAAATCTGAGTATCATAAAATATATCGTAGTGCCCTCTTCCTGATACTCAGTAGTCATGTGGTATTCTCGCAGATAGGAGGCATTAGCGCTTCTAAGCTCAATTCTGTCAATCACGCTCCAATTCCAAAGGGTGATGCCGAATTTGAACCCAATGTCACCTACAGCTACTCTAGCAAAACCTGGAATGGGACAGGCGATCTTCAAGACCGGTTTCAGTCGCCAGATTCTCTGCAAATCGACGGAGCTGTCTCCTTTAGATTAGCCTATACCCTATCGGATCAGTATGAAGTCGGTGCCATCATTGCGGATGAATACAGCTCATGGTCTGTCAAAAGAGAGCTGATGACAAAAGGCCAGATGGGCTTAGGGATGATGGCTGGACTCAATCTACCCTTCGGTACAGCCACCATCAATCGGAGTCAAAGGACAGGCGACCAAGTCGCCACCTATGGCCTTGGTCTCATTGGCTCATACCAGATGTCAGATGATGCTTCTATTGATGTCAATCTCCAATATCAGGGCTACTTCAATGATGTGGAAAGTAATGCTGATTCTGATGTATTTCTCTCCTTGGATTTTGGCCAATACATCAATGATCAGAATATATATCTGATTGGCTCGTGGCTCTACCAGCACAGCAGTATAACAGAAGGAACGCAGAGCAAACTCACCTTCTCTCCATGCATCGCTTTAGAAATGAAGCGATCTTATATGATCACCATCAATGCCAATCTTGATCTAATCGGAAAGCGTACAGACAAGACCAGTAGCTTCAATGTGGCGTGGACCATTACCTTGTAACATATACTCTGCTGTGTCTGAGATCTTAAGCCAGTGGAGTCAGTATCATCGGCATCCCGTGCTTAGGCCTGATCGTAATCTTCGTATCCAGTTCTAATTGGTAAGGTTCTACGAGCTTAAAGTCAAAGCGCTTAATGAAGTGATACAAGACGAGGTTCATCTCCATCTGAGCGAACTGTGCTCCGATGCAGAGTCGTGGCCCCTTACCGAAGGGTAAAAAGGTATTCGCGGTGATCTTATGCTTATTCTCCGCAGAGAAACGATCTGGATCAAAGCGGTCTGGCTCAGACCAATAGTCTGGTGATCTGTGCAGACCATAGGTATAAAGAGCTATGATCTCCCCTTTAGCTACCGTCTCGCCATTGATCTCATCATCATCAAGGGCTACTCTATCTATAAACCAAGCAGGTGGAAAAAGGCGCATCGACTCGGATATGACCTGAGTGACATAGCGCATACCCATCACCTCTCTCACAGATGGATTGTCTGACAGCTTTATCTGACTGACCTCTTGTTTCAGCTTCTGTAGGACTGCCGCATCTTGAGATAAAAGATACAGACAGAAGGTCAGTGCATTAGTCGTCGTCTCAAATCCGGCGACAAATATGATGAGGATTTCATCCAGAATCTGCTGATCAGTCATGCCCTCATCTGTCCCTTCATAGCGAGCATCCAGCAGCATACTCATCAAATCAGATGGCGGATCAGGATCTGCTCTCCGCTCACGAATGTAGGTACTGACTAGCTCATAGATCTGGTGAAGATGAGCTTCGGACCGTCGCTGGTATCCAGATAATTTCCTCCATCCTGACAGCATAGGACTCTGCACTTCCTTCAGTGTGATCTCTTGCAGCGACTGGACTCCATCTTTGAGGATATTAATCTGCTCATCGGTGATATCAGAACTGAATAAGGCCTTAGAGACGATCTTCAAGGTCATTCTGGTCATCTCATCCAGAGCATCGATTTGGCTCTGTCCGTTGGCTATTTTTGCACTGATGTCATCCAGCATAGAGAGAATGACCGCATTCATATCAGTCAGTAATTCATCTATCTTATGCTTGTGAAATCCTGGTTGGATCAACCGACGCTGCTTGAGCCAGTAGTCTCCATTCGTCGTCAGCAGTCCCTTGCCAGCATATTTGGATAAGACATCTGTTACGATAGAAGATTTGACATAATTCTTGTGATTCTTCTGTAGGACGTGATTGATGATTTCTGGGTCTTGTGTCAGCATCCTCTTTGATCTGGCTACTTTCAGATGATAGGTCGAAGTATCATAAACATTCAGTGTTTTGCTGATCAGGTGTATCGGATCTTTAGCATGCCGTACTCCATTAAATAGGATGTAGGGTAAAGGGACAGTTACGTTAGTTTTAGACATCGTCATGATAACATCACATGGCCCTAATTGTTAAATAAATATGGTAGAGAAGATGAGCCAAATGCACTCATCAGCTAAAATTTATCATGTATAGCTAAGTTTCTCTTGATCAAGAAGAATTAAAACGGCTTGGTGTAAGAATAGACCAAATCCTGTAAACAAACATAGTTTTGATGCACATTCAATGAGATTAGGGCACCCTTGAGGCGATTACACCACGTTTTTAATTCTTTTCCTTTAAATTCACTAATTGATCTGTTCACTCGATTAGATAAGCTTAGCATCAATGATACACTGCATGAACTATATGAATAAGCAAACGGACATTTATAGAGCCATCTAAACCAATGAAAAGAAGCTCAAATCCATTGCTTAGAGTAGTAATCTTCCTTGATATACGACTTCGGCCATTTGTGAAAATGGTTTTTTGTGTGATATTGGCATCAAGCTCTGCCACTATAGCATTAGCCAATCAGCCTGATAAAGATGAGATTCAAGAGTGTATATTCAAGTTGTTATTTTCGAGTTAGTGGGGGCGAGCCTGCACCACGTCATCGTATACACAGTCGCCTTCTTGCGACAGTCAGCGGTAAGGGACCCCATCTGTCTCCTCGCTTAAGGCACCATCCGATGATAAAGCAATCTGCAGTTTAAAAAAGCACATACATGATATAGATGCCGTCTTGTAAAGATGTAAGACAATCTCCACCTGATAATTAGTGTGAATGTCGGATGATAAGGAAGATGTGACCCCGGCACGACTCGAACGTGCAACCTGCTGATTAGAAGTCAGCTGCTCTATCCAGTTGAGCTACGGGGCCGTTTTGGAAAGCGAGTGCAAAGATATACCTTTCTGA
This sequence comes from uncultured Saprospiraceae bacterium, assembly GCA_937929945.1. Taxonomy (GTDB): domain Bacteria; phylum Bacteroidota; class Bacteroidia; order Chitinophagales; family Saprospiraceae; genus CALFUK01. The sequence goes on along the minus strand of CALFUK010000039.1, from coordinate 49,518 downwards.
CACATGATGAAACATTCGCAAATAAAAAATCAGAGACTTCATGAATATGCAAGTTTTCTCCATTGAGTACTGCAGTGAGAGGCCTTTTTCTACTGTTTCTCCCGACAATTATTCACATTCAGCTCCAGCTTAGATCCTGGCATCACTTCAAAACGGGGCAGCAACTCGATCGATGTGCCAGCCGTAAAGCCAATGTCAAGCCCTGAAGAGATAACACTGCTGGACATCAGGGTATTAGCAGCGAAGAATTTCTGATCATTGGCCAAGGTCGGCATAGTCACCTCTATAAAGTCAGGACAGGGGTAAATTTCTTTGGATTCTGAAAATCCACTCCAGATATCCTCCCCACATTCATATTGCACCTGAAAGTCATAGCCATTCATAGAGCTGAGGTTGATCACAGATTCTGGAGAGAAGCGGGTCTGATTGAGCAGCGACCACTCAGTGCTGGTCTTCTCCTTATAGCGATACTGGTGCCTCATAGGTGATATATCAGGCGTGTAGAGCAGGATATAATTTGTAAAGTTCTCGACTAATACCTCATCAATATCAGGCACAGCACAGGCGTCGTTGATCGGACCACTGAATACAAAGGTGGCGGAAGGTGTTTGGCCTGTCATAAGATTCTTGAAGTAGGCATGACTATAATCGAAGGCATTTATGTCAGATGCTGCACGCACGTCGAGTAAAATCTCATCGAGTTTATCCTCTAAAGCAGACCTGAGTTGATCTAAATCATTGATAGGAGACGGCAGCTGATAAGTTGAAGTGATGGTATATCGCTGCGGGACAGAGATGACATTTATATCCGAACTGATGACGCTAAGTGCTGAATCCACTGAAGTGAGCTCTGACTCGATCTGACTGATCCCTGCGAATGAAATGTCATCCTGCTCTAAGAGCTCACTGACTGGTACGATCCACTGCGCATCGTCCATCACACTTGCAGCTACATAATTGATGTACTGGGTATTTTCTGTTGCACTGGCTTTGGACTGAGCTACGGCTGTATCAAATGCTGACAGGTCCGAATTCCTCAGATAATCAAACATCTCCTTTATTCTGGTATAATCTTCTTGATACCAAGATGACCACAGCATCGACCCGAAGATGTAGAACGCATCCGAATTACCACTGCTGTAGCTGGAACTGAGCACGGTGTTCAGGTCAATGACGTCTCCTCTTGCCATTATTCGATCTCTGATCAGCTCCAGATTCTTCACACCATCACTGATCGTACTGCCCGCTAAGAACTGAGCCATACCCTCCTCAAACCATACCATGCGGCTGTTGTCGTACATAGGGCTCGCACCCCAGGTACCAGGGATGATGTACCGGCCCTGGAGGTAGTGCGTGTACTCGTGCCTGAAGAGCTCTTCTAAGGTATAGGTGCTCTCATCAGCTCTGCGCTGGTACGTGTAGAATGTCGCGTAATCTTCAATGTATACGCCACCAGAATTAGGATAGTCAATGCCAAAAAGAACGCCATTGAACTCTCGATATGAATCTCTCGTGCCGTGCAGCTTGATGAAGAGTGTGTCATTCGTATCGCCCGCTACAGGTGTATCATCCTGGAGAAGCCTGAAGAACTGCGACTTCACCTCCTGAGAGGCTTGGTACAGCGCCAGCACCTCATCATAAGCTAAGGGAGTAGAGACAGAGAAGCGCCCATCGTCAAATTCGTAGGTATGCGGAAATAGCTCGGCCTCAATGGCCTGAATAATCTCCTGCTCTGTCATAGCGAAAGGCAGCCCATTACTGGCTAAAGCGATCGCAGCCTTAGTCCACTGTGGTGTCGTCTGCTCATAATGATCCGTGATGCTAAGCAATGCTGGACCTACGGCTCCCTGTAGCTCAGGAAAATCTGCAAGTCTGGCTAAGGCGGTCACACTGAAAGCAGACAGGTCGTCAAAATACACATATGAGTCATCGAGTAATTCTTCATTAGTCGCTACATCGGCCAGTGCTGTAATCGGGGATGGCTGAGCCAGCAGCGCGTCAATAAAAGCATCATTCTCTGGAGCGTATCGGAAGTAGATATCTAATAAGAAGTAGTAGCAATAGTAATAGTTGTAATAGTTCGACTGATTATTGTAAGACCCTGAAGCTAAATTCTGTAATAGCTGCTCCGCAAATGATAATATAGCTTGATTGCCATTAATCGGTGGACGGGCAGCTGCATTCATCATCTCAGCGACTATTCTGAGACTGAGAGCTGTCTCTGCCAGACTGTTAGGATTGGTGGCTACAGCTACACAGGCTGATTCTATATTAGACCAGGTAGCAGGAGTATACGTGATATCACTTTGATAGTATTGAGCCATCTGAGAGGCGACACTGAGGTAGGTGATTAATGCATAGAGGCCATTGTCATTTTGACCATTGAATTGCTGGGCATAGGCTACGGCTTGCTGAGAGATATAGTTCACATTGGCATTAGAAAATACCTGGGAGCTATACTCATTGTTATATGCAGCAATATTACGATAGACACAAGTAAATGGGTCATCTTCACTTACTAAATACTGAAAGAGAGCCGTGGTGCTGAGTAAAGCAAATTCTTCCAGTGTCTCATGAAGACAAGACTGAGCTCTTGAGCTATTCCATCTTACAGCTTCTGGTATGGGATTAGGTCTAAACTCTTGGCCTGCACAGACTCTGGTGCAGAGGTGATCAGGACTTTCTTCTGGATGCTGCTGTGCTGATAAGGTATAGAAAGTCACGCACAGAATAATGGAAATTATTGTTCTCATTTCATCGGCTTTTAGGAATCAATAAATAAGCGGGCAGACCTGTGGTGTAACAAGTCGGCGTATTCAACGCAATTTTAAAAGTGTAATCTTTTCGGAAGATGTATAGAACAATTCAAATATAATCGGAATCAACTAAGAGTGTAGCTTATATTTAAATTTTTAAATACTTAAATATTCCAAATGTCTGCCTGATGAAAAGAGATGAAATAATGGGAAAATAATTGAGATTCTCTGCAACGCTAACTTAGCGCTCAGGATAGCAAGAGAAATGCCCCACGAGCCTGATGGCGCATGAGGCATATAAGGATGGGATGATGCGCTTTCCTAAGTCACACCATCATTAGTTGCAGAATTGAATCCTGATTAGTTAAGCCAGTTCTGAAAATTGTACCTGATTTTTTTCTCTTCGAGCATCGACAAGAAGTTTTTGCAGGACCCCTCATAGAAGAATGAGCTCTCTAAAAAGCTGCACAGGTCAGCCTTTTCATCGTACTTATACATCGATGCCAAGACTTCTAATAAGCGGATCACTTGAAATCGAGATAGTTCGATGTAGTACTCTATGATGTCCTTCTTAAAGACATCTCTGATACGCGGAGACTCGTCATAACCATTGATCAGTAAGTCTCCCTGATTGTTAAGCTTAATGTTTAAATCCATGATGAATGAGTTTTTAATTTGACACAAATATGCATGGCATCGTGCAGCTATTCTGCACGGTAATCAAAGATCTGCATGTGATCGGGTATATAGATCTGGAAGGAGCTGCTATAAAATTAGAAGAAATGAAAAGTTGGCCTCCACTATCTATTGCCGAGAGTCTAACTTGTCCTTATCTTTGCATGCATATACTTCGACTCATTCCGATAAGATATAGAAGCTCATTCTACCAAAATTCCCTAAAATAGCGTCACTTTTGTCATACAATCGAATCCATTGATCAAACCACATTCTGTAGAAGAAGTCATTAATACGGCCCGCATAGAGGACATAGTAGAAGAGGTGGTGGTCCTGAAGAAGCGCGGGATCAATCTGATCGGGCTATGCCCCTTTCACAATGAGAAGACTCCCTCCTTCAATGTCTCACCAACGAAAAACATCTACAAATGCTTTGGCTGTGGAAAAGTCGGAAATAGTGTCCAGTTCTTAATGGATCACGAGGGCATGACCTTCCCCGATGCCATCCGACACCTCGCTAAGAAGTATAGTATAGAGATAGAAGAGACCCACAATAAAAACTACGATCCCAATACTCAGCTGGAGAAAGACAGCCTCTACATCATCAACGAATTTGCCAAGGACAGCTTCGTGCATAACCTCTTAGAATCCGACGAGGGTAAACGGATCGGCCTGAGCTACTTCAAGGAGCGCGGCTTCAGAGAGAATACCATCACTAGATTTGAGCTGGGATTCGCAGTCAAGCAGAGAGACTACCTGACCAAGCTGGCTACCAAAAAGGGCTACAATCTTGAGTCCCTCAAAAAATTAGGACTGACCAGCCAGTATGACCAGGATTTCTTTAGAGACAGAGTGATGTTTCCCATTCATAATCTCAGTGGCAAGGTCATAGCTTTCGGAGGCAGGACACTCTCTTCGGACAAGAAGATCCCCAAGTATATCAACTCGCCCGAGACAGAAATCTATGTCAAGAGCAACAGTCTCTACGGCATCTTTCAAGCTAAGACGGCTATCAGAAAAGCCGATGAGTGCATACTGGTGGAAGGCTATACCGACGTCATCTCTCTCTCTCAAGCAGGTGTAGAGAATGTCATCGCCTCATCAGGTACATCTCTCACGGAGGGGCAGATCAGACTGGTGAAGCGGTATACGCCCAATATGACCATACTCTATGATGGCGATGCTGCGGGGCTCAAGGCAGCTATGCGCGGTATTGACCTCATTTTGGAGCAGGACATGAATGTCAATATCGTATTGCTACCTGAGAAAGAAGATCCTGATAGCTATGTGAAGGCTCACGGATCATCTGGGCTGGAGATTTATATGCAGGAGAAGAAGAAAGACTTCATCCTCTTCAAAATAGATCTGCTCCTGAAAGAAGCTGAAGGCGACCCAGTGAAAAAGACGGGAGTCATCAAAAACATCGTCGAAAGCATCTCTTTCATCCCCGACATCCTCAAGCGCTCACTGTACATGAGGCAGTGCAGCCAGCTCTTAGACGTCTCTGAAGAAATCTTAAATGACGAATCCAATAAAATGATTCAGTCCCGGCTGAAGTACCAGGCTAAGAGAGCCGGTGCGACACGCCAAGAGTCTGACTTCATCAAGCCAAGACCAAAGCCTGGCCTGCACCAGCAAGCAAAGACCACTGCTGCTGCTATAGGTGATGAATATCAAGAAAGAGATGTGATCAGAATCCTGCTCAATCTGGGGCATCTTATGTACGAAGAAGAAAGTAACACCTCCGTGGCTGCCTACATCATCGTGAATATCAAAGAGATACTAGACTCATTTGATAATGAGCTGTATAAAGCCATCATCAGCGAGAGTGCAGGTATCATTGATAAGAATGAAAGCTTCGCCGCTAAGCACTTTACAAATCATGAAAACGTAGAAATCAGAAATGTCTGCATACACTTGATGCAGGAGGAACACGAATATGCTAACTGGGATGGACAGCAGCTCTACCTCCAGTCACAAAAGCCACCAGAAGAAAACTATGTCGCTGATGGGCTCCAGTCGATCATGCGTCTGAAAGAACGAAAGCTATCTAGAACCATCAAGGAAATAGAGCAGCGTCTCAAAACGATTGATGACACTGACGAAACCTATTCGCTTTTATTAGCCGCCTACGTGAAGACTAAGTCTACCCTTTCAGAGATACATAAGACGCTAGGCACGGTGGTACCTTCTAAAATATAAGTTAGTGCCAAACTACTGTAGCTGCTTGCGCTGGCTCACTTTATTATAAGCCAAAACATTAAGACTGAGGCACTAGCCGAAACACATAGCCTGGATCTTCTACTGCCACATAGATATAGCCATCTGGGCCAACTTCTACAGTCCTCAGTCGTCCAATATTCGGAAGTAGCTTCTCCGTATGGACTATGTTATCTCCTTCGACGACGGCTCTTTCTAAGTACTTGAATCTGAGTGAGCCCGACAGCAGGTTATTCTCCCAGCCTGGGTATAGATCAGAATTCACAAAGGTCATACCGCAGGCTCCTATACTAGGCAGCCAATACATGACAGGATCTTCCATGCCTTCTTGCTGCGTCTTCTCGGTAAAGGTGGTGCCATTGTAATTGATGCCGTAAGACACTACGGGCCATCCATAGTTTTTGCTTTTCTTAATGATATTGATCTCGTCACCTCCTCGGGGTCCATGCTCATGACTCCAGATCGCGCCCGTCTGAGGATGCATGGCCACACCTTGAGGATTTCTATGCCCATAGCTATAGATGGAGTGCATCGCACCTGCTGTCTCTACGAATGGATTGTCATCAGGAATGCTCCCATCATCATGGATGCGGTGTATTTTACCACAGTGATTGTCCAGGCTTTGTGGGTTCACATCACGATTGAAGCGATCACCGACTGAAACGTACAGATACCCCTCGCGATCAAACTCCATCCGACATCCGAAGTGCAGCTTTCTGGAAGAATACGGTAAGGCTGTAAAGATCACTTCATGGTCTGAGAATTCATTGTCCCTGAGTCTTGCTCTGACGATACTGGTAGCAGACTCTTCACCATTTTCAGGATTGGGTTGGGCGTAAGATATGTATATCCAGCCATTCACCTCGTAGTCGGGATGAAGCTCGATATCCAGCATTCCACCCTGCCCTCCTGCGACGACATCTGGTACAGTTGTCAGTTCTATCAGTGCTTCTGCAGACTGCCGATAGATTTTGCCAGAGCGATCAGTGATCAGCAGGTCACCTTTCGGCAGGAAGGTCAGGCCCCAGGGTACTGCTACTCCCGTTGACACGGTATCGAGCATCACTGTGAGTGCTTCAGAAGGATATACATTGCTTTTGTTTTGTCGATTCTCGAAATAGTACTCATCCACATTGGCTATCCCCTCTTGGATAAAATCCACTAAGTCTTCGATCTCTTGATCCGAAAAGCTCACATCATAGGCTGGCATCCCCTCGTCTTCATAACCATATTTTATGGCTTTATAGAGGTCTTGATCAGTTTTGCCATGCTTCCACTTACGATCCACGAATGCGTCCATTTTGATACCATGACATCCGGAGCAATACTCCGCATAGTTTATAGCGGGTGTCTTTACGGATTGATCGATCAGAGCGATCTGAGACGACTCGACTATCTGCCCATCATCTCTTAGCTGATCCAAGACACCTGCTCTTTGGCACGCACAGACCAGTACGAGAGCAGCTATGATGAGCATTATTTGTTTTCGATTATACATAGGTATCAATTTCTTTATCTAAATTCAGTTAGTAAATCTACCACTATCAAATGACTATCAATGAATATACATACAGTCATCATCTGATTGTTTTGTTCGATTGATTGATCATCTTAGCCTTATAAATGTAAAACATATGATTCGTGTATTTCACCCTTGCTTTCAGATTGGAATAATGATCTGCTTCTCATTGGCACTATCAGCGCAGTACAGTGATGGGGATTTTAATAAAGTTAGCCAGATCCTCATGCAGCAGCAGCAAGACTGGAATGCGGGTGACATCGATGCCTTTATGACTTCTTATTGGAATTCTGATGAGCTGCAGTTTGGCGGTTCGTCTGGCATCACCAGAGGCTGGGATGAGACCATCGCTCGCTATAAGCGCGTCTACCCAGACAGGGCTACCATGGGTCAGCTCAGCTTCGAGATCAAAGACATCAGTAAGCACAGCCGTAAGGTCATCAGTCTGACTGGCAGCTGGTCTTTAGAGCGCGAGTCTGATCGGCCCAGCGGCCACTTCCTGCTCATCTGGAGAAAGATCAAAGGCAAATGGTTGATCGTGGCAGATCATACCAGTGCCTTGTGTCCATAGGATAAATCAATATGTTGTGAAGGATATTATTCTATCTTCAAAAGGCTATAGATCATAGTAGCAGTCTCTAAGATCAGATCTTCTTTATGATGTCCACTTTCTAAGTGATGTATATACAGTGCGAGATTCTCAGCCGTGCTGTGGATTATTTTCGCCTTGAGTGCAATGTTATCCAAGGGCATCAACTTGCTCACTTGATGAAGGTACGCTTCCAGTGTGTACAATTCTGTCTCGCGCACCTGAGCCGATATAGCCAGTATATCTTCTTCAGTAAACTGAAGCGCATGAATGATCCTGTAGAATGGATCTTCCAGGTGCTCTGATAAGACGATCAACTGCAGTAATTCATGCACACTATATTTGACTTCGCTTGGATCCTTCAGTCCACTGATGATCGCCTCAAAATGCTGAACAGTATCATCATGATAGCAGACGTTAAAGTCATTGATGAGCTCGATGACGACCCCTTTTTTATTTTTATAATAATTGTAAAAGCTCCCAATGGGTATTTTCGCTTTTGCAGCTATCATATTAGATGTAAGCTTGTAATATCCTTTATCAGATATAAGCCTCCGGGTCGCTTTTTTTATTTTATTCTTGGTCGCTATGCTTCGCTTTTGCTTTGGTTCTGACAGTTGCTTTACATTCATGTCCGTCTCTTTCTTTCTGTATTAGTCAATGTGAAAAGATGATGCAAAGATATCATCCATTTTTATAAGAAAATGAATAATTACTCATTTTATTTGATAATGTGAGTAAATATTCATATTCTTGTTAAGATACTTCTTAATTTTTATAAATTATAAGCATGGTAAAACTTCTAAAACACATCAGTCTCTTTTTAATCTCAGTCCTTGTTATGGGCGTCCTTTGGTGGTTCATTGCCGACTACACCACTTACGAAGATCGTCCACAAAAGCCCATCGGAGAATACATTGATCTGGAGAGTGACTTCCAGAGATTATTTCAGTTAGCACAAGATGGTGATACCATCCATCTTCCAGCAGGTCATTATAAATTTAAGAAGGCACTCATATTAGATGGTCGTAATAACGTTACGATCAAGGGTGCAGGAATGGACAAGACAGTTTTGTCATTCAGAGAGCAGGCAGAAGGTGCCGAGGGTATACGTGTCGCTAATGGGCATAGCATATCAGTAGAAGGCTTTACGATACAAGATGCAATCGGCGATAACATCAAGGCCATTTACGTAGATACACTCACCTTTAGAGACATCAAGACGGAGTGGACAGGCATACCTAATACCTCTCTTGGTGCTTATGGACTGTATCCTGTCATGTGTAAGAATATCCTGATCGAAGCATGTGAAGCTAACCGGGGTTCTGACTCAGGCCTCTATGTCGGACAATCAGAAAATGTCGTAATCAGAAATAATAAGGCTTACGAAAATGTGAGTGGAATTAATGTTGAAAATTCTGGCAATGTAGATATATATAACAATGAATGCTATCACAATACAACTGGTCTGGTTGTCTTAGATATACCAGGTCTGACGCGCAATTGCACAAATGTCAAGGTGCATCACAATAAAATCTACAGCAACGACCTCTATAATTTTGCACCTGATGGCAATGTAGCTGCCTCTAACTTACCTTCCACAGGTATCTTATTATGGGCTGCCAAGGAGACACATATCCATGACAATAAGGTAACAGACCAAGCGTTTCCCATTTTGATATCAAGCTTCCTGACCAGCTATGAGATGACTAAAGATAAAGAATACGTCCCCATAGCCGCCTCTGAGTTAGCCAGAATGGAAGTATCCATTGAAGAAGAGACGAGCCTGCGAGAAGATGCCATCAACAAAGAATTTGAAAAAGATAAAACCTACCGTCCATACACGGAGAATGTTGTTATATCCAATAATGAATATTCATTTGGAAGTTTTAGAAAAAAAGTACAATGTAAAGACGGTTTTCTATTCACCTTGGGCATGAAACTGAAAAATGCACACGTATGGTTTGATGGTGTCAATAATCCTAATGGCAGTACTATATGTCTCCAAGACAAGTCGGATGTAATTATAGCGAATATGGACTTTGCCAATGATTTTGAAAATGCTGGACTGCATACCGGCCAAGACTATAAGTGCGCATCAGATGTTCTGTCGTCTACTTTTTAATCTATATACTGAGAGCACTGGTTATTGTCGCGAAAATTCGTTTACCTATATTAATTTAAATCTTATGCTAAATCATAAAATAAAGAGCGCTCTACTCTTGATGTTGTTGGTGTTGATACTTGTAAATTGCAGTCAAACGGCATCTGAGCCTGAAGTCATCACTTCTCAACAAGACATAGATGCTGCCAGGGCTATGCTCAAGCAGCAACTTAGTGGAAACACCACCAGATTAGGAAAAGAGAAATTGTCAGAGTATGGATTTTTTACGGGAGACCTGAGAGATCTGACAGCCGCTGAAGGTGTCATACCATACGATCTCAATACACCTCTATTCTCTGATTATGCGCATAAGTTGCGTTTCTTCAAACTACCTGAAGGAAAGACAATCACATACAAGGAGAAGGAGGTATTGGACTTTCCAGTGGGCACCTATATCATCAAAAATTTCTACTATGATTTAGATGAGACTGATGATGCTTCGGATCGAAGAATAATGGAAACCAGACTTCTACACCATGCAGCAGATGGATGGCAGACACTGCCCTCTTACGTGTGGAATGACGAGCAGACCGAGGCATACCTCACAGTAGAAGGTGCAGCAAAAGATGTGTCATGGGTCAATGAAGACGGTGAAGAAACATCATTAGTCTACAGTGTGCCTTCTTTAGCACTTTGCAAAAGCTGCCACGTCAATAATGGCATACTAACTCCCATAGGTCCAAAAGCCAGACAGCTCAATCGTGATTTCGACTTTGTCTCGGGTACAAGAAATCAATTGGAACACTACTCAAGATTGGGTTTACTGACCCAGCTTCCCAAAATATCGAAGGTCTATAAATCACCAGTGTGGAATGATCCATCCACGGGCAGCCTGAGAGGCAGAGCTCTTGCATACTTAGACATGAACTGTGCGCACTGCCACAGTCAGGGTGGACCCGGCAATACATCAGCGCTTCACTTGACAGAGTTTGAAACTGATGAGTTTCACCTCGGAATAGACAAACATCCGATAGCTGCTGGCAAAGGAAGCGGAGGTCGGCCTTACGACATTGTCAAAGGAGATCCTGATAACTCCATTATGGTATACAGGATGGAGAGTACAGACCCTGGTGAGATGATGCCTGAGGTGGGGCGAAAAATGGCTCACCACGAAGGTGTATCCCTGATCAAAGATTGGATAAGCTCTATGAAATAAGGCTGACCCTAACGCCAAGGAAGTAGCCCGTCAAATACTTGATTACAATTTTAGATATATCTATCCACCAGCTTTTAAGTATTTGAGCATGTGAAACTTTATGCCAGGGTAGAAAAAAGTCTTTTCATAAAGAGCTACCTACCATTGCACAAATTTTCTCTTTCTTAGATTAGCCAGTTTTTTTTTAATGAATCATCTTTTTTTGGCCAATTGATTTAGACTGGCGTCACTGGCATCTACTTTGGGTTTAAATCGTTCTCGTGCCCATGCTTGATGATGGCCTCTGTGCCGATTGTTTTGCTTAAGACTGGCTCTTGCTGAATCTGAAAATGCCATGGACTTGATTTTAATTCGACTCTCAGCAGACCCAAAAGAAAGGCAAAACCTTGACCTTTCCTATGAGAGTAAAAAGAATAAAATGATTAAAAAAAATAACAAGCTCCGTAACGATCCAATAATTAATCTTTCTTTTTAAGTTGCCCATACTATCCTTCTATGATGCGTTTTTTCATTTTCTCGAATTCCTCTGCGGTGATGATCCCCTCTTCTTTCAGCTTAGCGATTTGCTTCAGCTTGTCGACATCATCCATAGGCTTAGTGCTCGACTTCTTCTCGATGATCAGGTCTTTGACTTCATCTTGATCTTTCTTAATGTCCTTCGCCATCTCTTTCCCTTTCTCAAACTTCTCATTGTAATACTTCTTCAATCTTTCAGGGTCAAAATCTAAAAAGGTACCACCTGTCTCAAAATGAGTCTTAAAAACCTCACCAAGTGCGTAAGTCGAAGCCCCAGACAAGACTGCCAAAGTCACACCACCTAATACTGAGCCGACGCCAGGAATAAACTTAATGGCTCTAGCTCCCAATCTGGCTAAACCTGTCCCGGTCAATGCCGTGATCATGGCCTTACCCTCGGTCTCCTTAAAGTCAATATCATACAGCTTGCAGAGCTGACGAATCATATCCAACTGAATGGCACTGACAGCAAAGAAATCTGCTATCGGTACTGGAATGAAGCCAGCACCCATCGACCAGATCATGTGATTCTTCACAATGGAGTTAGCGCTATCTTTTCTATCCGTTACTTTCTTACTCATGAGTCATATACTTTAATACATCTAAAATAGATATAGTGTACATATTAGTTTCATAGATTCTCAGTATTTCGATCAGCCAAGTCTAATCATCGATTAAATTGTATTTTATTTACCTACTTTGAATTTTAGCACTCAATGCATATTTGAGTTTAACTGCTTGAACGGCCTCTTTTTTTTCCTGACATAGATCTCTTGTTCTTGACCATCTTTCGTAAATAAAACAAGACTAAATCGCTTATAACCAAATAGATAGATTAGAATAAGGCATCTTACTCATCTGTTTATTCCATGATTTACATGCACCCATATGAGATGATTCACATAGCTTTGACTCATGAGTAAAATAGTGGACCACCCTCTCTTCTCTGCTATGCTGGTCACTGTCGGTGCAATTATGTTTGCTGCTAAGCCGGTCTTCATCAAGCTGATGTATCGCACTGATGATCTGGAAGCCATTGATGCTTTAGGTATCCGGATGTTATTCTCTGCTCCTTTTTACTTGATCATTCTCTTTCGGTACAAATCTATAGCTCAGATCGGTGTACAGTTCAGGGAACATGGAAAACCCATCTTACTACTCGGATTTATAGGCTACTACCTCTCCAGTTATCTTGATTTTAAGGGACTACAGTATATACCAGCTGGCCTCGAACGTGTCATCCTCTTTCTCAATCCGACCATGGTCCTCATCTTATCTGCCTTCTATTTCTCTAAAAGGATCAAGCTCATGCAAGTCATCGCAATAGCCGTGTCTTATGTAGGCATAGCCATTGCCTTTCTCAGCCAAACACAGGTCTCTGGACATGACTCCTTACTCATTGGTGGGCTACTGGTGTTTTTGGCAGCATTTAGCTATGCAGTCTATCTCGTCGGTGCAGAAGATTATGTCAAGCGCATCGGAACTGTACCATTTACCTGCTATACCATGATCATCGCTTTCTTACTGATCAGTGCCCAGTACTTGATGCATCGACCAGCCGTTGCCATGCTCCAGTATCATCCAGACATATACGTCTATGGTGTTTGCATCGCTTTATTTTCGACCATCGTTCCCTCCTTTATGATCGTAGAAGGCATCAAGCGCATCGGTGCTAATAATGCCTCAATCATTTCCGCAGTAGGTCCCGTATCTACTATCGTCTTGGCCTATTTCTTCCTCCGAGAATCGGTATCGCCAATGCAGCTATTTGGCAGTGCCTTAGTCATTCTCGGAGTGGCATTCATCAGTTATCACCTGAAGTCCGAGGGTAACTCTAACTAATGTCACTGACCAATCTTCAGATTCACGCTGTTAGAATGAGCCGTGAGCGCTGGGGCATAGAGACACTGCACAGTCGCTATGCCAGATGAATAGGTTCCTTCCAGATTGACCCGTAGATCATACTCCAGCACGTAGGTCCCTCGACTCATATGAGAGATGAAGAAATTACTACTGAGATCCCTCGTCACTTCATAATAAGACAGGCCATCTTGTGATCGATACTGGCTGAGGGTCTGAGTCGGCTCCGTACCCGAAGCTCGGTAGTCCTTGATGTGTACGTACTCTATCGGGCGATCGGTCTGACAGATGAGTTTCACGACCAGCTTATCTCCGAGGGATAACTGATCGGCTGCTCCAAGCTTAATCAACTGCGGCCCCTCATCAGTCAGCACTTCTTTATAAATCTCCTTCGTCAGTGACAGCTGATCAGACTTACTGGCAGCTATCTTATCTATGTCTTCCATGTACTGGACATAGGCCGATCCCCAATTTATCTGATCCGTCTGATTTTCGATCTTTATCTCAGCCAACTCTTCGGTAATCTCTGAAGCAGCATAATCTTTCCGGAAATACAGGCTACCTGCGTCAGCAGACTCAGGAACGACCCGTTCCGTACCAACGATGACCTGGCTCTCATCGGTAGAAGTCAGCCACTTTGATTGGTGTGCATCACCGTCTATAAGTAGAGCATAGACTGCGGCAGCGGTAGCGCTACTGGATGTCCAGTGATTTGCTTGCTTATTGACCAGCAGCCAGGTCTTCAGTGCATCTAGCTTAGCTTGCTCAGCATCCATCGCATGATAGAGGCTGATCATGAGCACCTGCCTGTCTACAGCAGATTGATTGCCCCATGCTCCATCATGCTTCCAGTAAGTGCCTTTGGATTCAGCACTGAGCTCACGCTCTCGGATAGACTGGTATATTTCTATGGCCGCTACATCTGATGACATCCTGTGGAGGATGAGAGCGAGTGTTGCCTGGTCTGATAGGCGCAGTTCGGTCCAGTGTTCTTTGATCTTATCCAGGTGCTTCACAGAGGCTTGACTCAGTGGCTGCTCTTCGATAAAAGATGATCGAATGAATAAAGTAGAGAGCATAGCTGCACTGACTTCCTGACTCTTTTTGTAATTATAGTTAGCAAAGTATTCTTCTAGCTCTGCATCAACATAGCGGATAGCCGATGATTTGACTGAGGCTAACTCATGCTTTATCTTGATGGCCTCCAGCTTGGCGATCTTATCTAAGACTTGAGCCGTCATAAAGAGACTGGATCTGCGGCCTGGAAACCAGCTAAAGCCTCCATCAGTATTTTGTCTTCCTGTGATCTCATCAATGATCGAGGCTAGTGACTGCTGCAGCTGATTTTCGTCGAAAAATACCGCCAACTCCTGCATCGATTCTGTCTCAGATAAAGCCGCTTGTAGCCAAGGCGTTTCTTCTATCAGGGCTGACTTCAGGTCTTGATTTTTCAGTAGCTGGCTTTGATCGCTGCCATCTCTTCGCCATTGGTCTATGACTCTCTTGATCACTGGATTAGCCTGGATGATGTTCAGCCCGACCTGATTCGCGAAGTATCGCGCAGCCAGCTGGGCTATTCCCTCATGGTGTACAGCAGAGAGATAGGGTAAGGCTTGGATAGCGTACCAGGCAGGATTAGACACATGTTCGATGCTATACTTCAGGACCTCCGCAGTCTCAGAAGAGAGTACATCTTTAAGATCTTGAAAATCATAGGATCGAGTGCTCATGGAGGGTACGTATAGTGGCAGGCTCTCGGTGACCAAAATCTGATTGGTCAGTACAGGCAAGTAGCCTTCTTCGCCATCACTTTGATTGCCAGCCTCTACCTTCATCCGATAGATCAGGCCATTGAGCACCGTCGCATCTGGTGCCGTCCACCATTCTATCTCTTTTGATTCATTGGGTCCTAACTGTATGTCGTAGCTATCTTCAGAACTCAGTAGCGTGCTCGTGAGATCGGCATCACTGAGGGCATCAGCCAGCTGCAATCGTACAGTAGCAGTCATAGCTTGATCAGTCAGATTCACGACCTTACCAGAGAGCCTTAGCTTGTCACCTACCCTGGCAAATCTGGATACATTAGGATAGATCATGACATCCTTCTGCGTGTAAAGCTCCATGGTCTGCACTCCAGAAGCCGCTTTGGGCGTATGTGCGAATAGCTGTAGCTTCCATCGGGTCAGCGCCTCACCCATGGTAAATTTTAGCTCAGCCTGACCATCAGCATCGCTATAGAGCTGTGGATAGAAGAAGACAGTCTCCTTTAGATTAGTTCTGATAGAACTCCAATCATTTGATTTTAGCTTTGGCTCTTCAGTCGCTTCGTCTCCAGTGAAGTTAGAAACTTGAGCGCTGCCCTTGTATGCCATATCAGCCTCTTCACTCATCATCGCCTCCGCTTCTGGTGCGGGTGCAGATGACGTTGGCGCACCAGCGTCTGCTCCTCTCCTGAGTGCTCGCTTCTTATAAGCCCCCGACAGTCTGCCATTGAGCTGGAAGATTCCGAAAGTGTTGAGACTGGGATAAGGTGCATCGACTCTGATGGTAGAGTATGAGCTACGGTCATGTATCTGACTAAAATACTGAGCTGTGAAGCCCACCACATCCGTCCGAAAATGAGAATAGTAGTTAGCTTTAGAAAGATCGCGCCATTCGAAGGCATAAGATGATAACTCATCTAAAGAGGCGTCGTAGATCGAGGCAGCTATCTCGGCTATCTCGTTTTGACCCTTTTTATTTTTCACCTGGATGGTCCAGTCTTCTACTTTCTCTCCTGGCAGCAGCGTGGATCTGAAGCTATGAACACTGATGTCCAGCTCCTTCGTATGCTGAGGTACCCTGACCATTTCCTGAAAGAGATACGATCGATTCTGGTGAATGCAGCTGATGTGTATGATAAAATCAATGTCATCTGCTGCAATGGGTATCTGAATGGACTGATGCGTATTGCTGACTTCTAATCTGTCGGACATAATCATCTTTCCTCTCTTCTCTATATCATAAGTTACATTGACCCCTGAGAATGCTGATGCGATCGTGAGTCTCGCCGTCTCGCCTTGGCTGTATTCTTTCTGATCTAAGTGAAAATGAAGCAATTCGCTTTTTGTGTATTGATGAGTACTTTCATCATTTATCCTGAGGTAAAATATTTCTTTAGTACCATCTTCTGCTGTTACACTGATTTTGTAGACTCCAGCAGATTCACTCTCTGGCCATGGGATGTCATAGCTGCCATTTGCATTGATCTGACCGGTAGCTACTTCCTTTTGCACCTCCCAGTTTTCGTAGGACGCATCATTCAGCTGATAGTCCGCGGGGACTCTTTCATATGATTCCTGAGATAATAAGCTGGTGTCCATTCTACCCCAGTATTTTGGCCGTTTGTACACTCCTGGCTCTTGTAGCTTCTCTATCTTATAGGAGCCCACCATACTGACATTATGTCCAGCAATATTATTAATGAGTAGCTGGAGTGAATCTAACTCACTGACATCGACGATTCCAGATTGACTCAGCGACAAGAATAGACGCTGCCTGCTTGCTGATAACACGACACTTCCTGACTGTGTCTCACCAGATATGTCGGTGGCCTCAGCCGTAACCTCATAGCTATAGATAGATCTCTCAGAAGCATGGCTTGGCTCCTTCAGCTGGAAGTCAATCGCGAAAGTACCGTCTTGATCAGCTGTAACCTGTCCATAGGCTATCTCCTCCTGAGCTTGCTGCTGGGGCATACGACCATAGGCGTGATAGTGATGATATCGCGCTCTACGACTCACCCGATACAACACCTCAGCGCCACTGACGGCCACACCAGAGAACATGGTAATATCTCCACTCACTGACACCCGATCTCCCAGCTTATAGTCAGCAGCTGGCAGATCGAGATTCACCGCAAATCTAGGCCGCTTATATTCTTCTACCGTAATGCTGTGATAGCCGTGGGCTCTTCCGCTACTTAGCTCAATGCTGTATTGTCCATTCAGTCCTCCCGCTGGAAGTACCAGCTCTGCGTTGACACTACCATATTCATTAGTTCTCAACTCTTTAGTACGAATCTCTTTCCCATTAGCATCTCTGAGGATTAAGCTCAGCTTTTCGTTACTAATGACCTGATCCGTATCTCCATATTCATCAGCTTCTAAAGCTATGCCCTTGATATACACTGTTTGACCTGGTCTGTAGAGCTTCCGATCGCTGAGCACATGAATGTATGCTTGTTTACGATTGTCATATCGATCATTGTAGTGATGCAGCTGATTGAGGTCCAGCACATCATCCTGGAGCTCTAACGTTACGCCTATGGATAATTGATTTCTGTATTGTCTGTTTGATTTCGAATCTTTCAGATTCAATACTGATTTCAGAGATTTGACTCGGCCCTCTTGATTCGTGTATACCGTCTTAATCGGGATACGAGTGTACTTGTTACGATTGTATTGTTGATTGTAAAAAGTCAATTTGACTCCTGAAAGTGGCTCTCCGGTCTGTCGATGCGTGACGGCATAGTCCAGGTAAGCATTACCAGTCTGGACTCGATACGATAGATTAGACACATGAAAAAACCCATAACTGAACACATCATCAGAGGAAGCTATCAGAATGTACTCTCCTACCCTGAGTGGGTCCAATAATAGTTCTGATGCATGCGTGTTATAGTCATCAGCAGCAGTATCGACTGACCAGTTTCTTATACTTGGCATCGACATCAGCCTTTCTTTGATTTTTTGCCGATTGGTCTGTCTGATCTCTTGCATAAATGCTTGATCAGTCTTGATTAACTTGAAATTTACCTTGTCGACATTCCGATACTTGATGTAATACAGGACTGCTTCATCAGGCAGATAGACCAGCTCAGTAGACAGCTGCAAGTCTTTTACATTTATGTTGTCTATCAGTGCGTCGATGGCGAGATCGACTTGATCTTTCGGGGATCCTTGTGTTTCATCTTGCAGCAGGCTGGCAGCTTTCAAGAAAGCATCCTTCAAGCCAGGATCAAATTCATTCGAGTATTTCAAGCCCTCATGGTAGTAACTAAGAGCTAACTGATAGGTGGCACGCTTTTGCTCTGCGCCTGGCACCTCAGTATGATCAGCTATGGCTTGAAGAGCCGAGCGGTACAGTCCCTGCTTATCAGCACTCTGATGTATCTGATGCACGTATTGCAGGCGCTCTATCACGACTTGGTACAGCAGATTTTCATTCTTTATCTCTTTCTCTAACTGCTGATAGAGGACTAAGGCCTGATAAGTATAGGCTGCTTCATCTGTAGTGTCAAATCTGTGCTCCCTAAATACATCAGTATCGGCGAAAGCCGCATCATCAATTAGCCTGAATGCATTAACTGGCGCCACGATCAGATTACGAGAATTCCTGAAATGATCGACAGCCCGCTTCATGAGTAGTGTGCGTAGTGTGAAAGCTTCACTCAGTTCTTGGTCCGACGCTTCAATCAGAAATTCATAATCATGTAATTCTCCTGCGGCTTCGGCATCGGGACTCACTGAAGACAGATACAGCTCATTACTCTTCTTGATGATCCTCGCTAGACTCCATGTATCGATCTTATCGTCTACTTCTTCGGTAAGTGTCCTGCCCTGAATCTTATATTGATTTTGGCTGGCGTATTGATAATATAATCCTGCTAAGACAGACCGAACAATGGCCTGATGACCTGCAGGTAGCTTTTCGGTGGCTTCTGATTCTAATACAGCTATGGATTTCAGCATCCCATCCTCTTCAATCAGATTGAGGTATTTGGCCTCATGGTAAAGAGCCTTAACTACATGATTATGTGCCCCCGTATCAGACGCTCGCTGCTTGATACTGAGTACCTGATCCAAAGCAGATTGATACAGTCCCTTGTTATCTAAGGAGTCTACCTTAGTCCACGCTTTGGAGAATTCACCTGCATTCCAGCTACTTTCTACCATTTGTTTGGATTTGCTGGAGCTGCAGTGGATACCGAGCACGATCGTACATAAAATGATTACAATATTTCTCATCATATCCTTTAGTCTTTTTTATCACTTAGAGCTACCCTGTTTAGATGACTTTATAACACCAATTACACAGAAGAGATTGTTAATGATTCATTAAGGCAAGCTTTAAAATAGATATCCATAGGATCGTCATCCGTAGGTAAATAAAGTATTTTACGTCGCGAATGAGGAATGAGTTAGATTTCATAGAGTATAGCTTTGATGCAAATGGTGTCTTTTTTATTAATGTAGCCGTAGCCTTTGTCATGTTTGGAGTGGCTATTGGACTTACGCCAGATCACTTTTTTGAGGTGCTGCAGCGTCCCAGAAAAGTCTTCGTCGGCCTTTTCTCACAGCTGATATGTCTTCCACTAGCTACGGTGATCCTGGTGACCATCATCCAGCCACACGCTAGTGTAGCTCTCGGTATGATTCTGGTGTCAGTATGCCCTGGTGGTAATATCTCTAACTTCATGGTGAGTGTAGCCAGGGCTAATGTGGCTCTATCCGTCTGTCTCACAGCCCTCACCAGCATTACTGCCATCGTCTTGACGCCCTTAGGCTTATCGTTTTGGGGCAGCTTCTATCAGCCCGCACAGGATATCATGGTGAGCATTGAGTTAGATTTTCTTGACGTCTTTTTGACCATTGTCATGATCATCATCGTGCCGCTATTAATCGGTATGTACCTCAGAAAAGTAAAACCTGAATTAGTGCTGAAGGCTCAACCTTTCCTGAGGATTCTTTCCATGTTTATTTTTATTTTCATCGTTATAGCCGCCATCTTTTCAAATAAGGAAGTCTTCTTAGAAAATTTACCCTCGGTCTTAGGTATCGTCATTCTGCATAATCT
Organism: uncultured Saprospiraceae bacterium; assembly: GCA_937929945.1. Lineage (GTDB taxonomy): Bacteria > Bacteroidota > Bacteroidia > Chitinophagales > Saprospiraceae > CALFUK01. The sequence goes on along the minus strand of CALFUK010000039.1, from coordinate 29,226 downwards.
GATCGCCTATCTGACAGGGGCATCCATAGCGATGTTAGCTGGATTAGATATATCAGATGTGAAGTCGATAGCCATTGAGACGGGCATTCAGAATTCTGGCTTAGGCTTGGCACTCATATTTGCCTTCTTTGGTGGCTTGGGTGGGATGACTTTCGTAGCCGCCACCTGGGGTATGTGGCACATCATATCTGGTCTGATCATTAGTAATGGCTTAGCTTACTTCTCTAAGAAACCATGGGAATGAGCTGCTTCACATAGTGAGGTGTCAGGGATATCCCCTTAGTCCCCAGGCCATTCAGCAAGATCAATTGAGGATGTGATTCGTGCCGCTTCAGCACTGGTCGCCGCTGCTTCGTCGCAGGTCGGATACCTGCCTGCTGATCGATTATCTCAAATGGTAGATCCAAAAATGATTGCAAAGTGGTCTCTAAGTACTCACGCTTCTCGACTGTGGGCGTTTCATCATCTGTATTCCAGGCATAAGTCGAGCCGACCCAATAGACCTCTTCTTCTTCCGTAGGGACGATGAACAGTTTATGTTTGAATATTGAAGAGGCTTGCAAGCCTTTGATTCTGACAATCAGGACTTCTCCTTTTGCTGGATCTAAGTTTATGTCTTGAAAGTATGGATTGTGCTTTGCGCGCCAGCCTTCGCAGAAGATGATGTGGCTCGCTTCTATGTTTCGGTACTTGATACCCTGATCGATGATCGTCATCTCTTCAAAGAGAAAATCATCTGCGAGTAGCAGTCCTTGATCATTAAAGTAGCTTCTGGCAGCAGAGAGTAGCGACTTAATATCTACCTGCCAGCCTTTGACACTCGCTAAGGCTGAGACGTCTTTGACCTGCCCATTCCAGCTTTGGTCAGTCACCTCTGACTGGCAGTATTCTGGATCACTCAGAGACCTGGCTGCCCATACGTTTTCATCCATAACAGAGTGCAGCGTCCTGACAATTTCGATTGGCTTGATGACCTGGATACCGAGTCTCTTTTCTACGTTGTGGTATAGCTCTAAGGCATCAGAGATCAGTTCGTCAAATTTCCAAGACTTGACAAATCGCCGACCTGTGATGGGATTAATGATGCCAGATGAGACTTTGGAAGCGGCTCTAGGGTTGGCATTATCAATGACCCTGACGCTATGACCTGCCTCTTCTAAACTGAGAGCTGCCAGTGTCCCTGCTATTCCTTGACCTACGATGATACAGTCTATCTTCATTTGCTTCATTATATCGATGGAGTCATACCTCTCATCATCTTTTTTGGCTACCCTTACTATTTTTGATTAGATGTTGATTCATGTCCTTATGACAATTCCTCTAAAGCTAACTTCAGCTTCTTGGTAAGCTTACTGACCACTAAATCATAAGAGTGATCGATCAGGTCTATGATAAGGCTTTCACCAATAGCATCGTGTTCTAAGATAATGGTGTTCCAGTGCTTCTTGTTCATGTGATATCCCGGAATGATATCAGGATGTTCGTCCCTCAGTTCAATGGCCCTTTCGGGATCACACTTCAAATTCACTCTGAAGTCTTCGCTATTCAGAGAAGTCAGAGCGAACATCTTACCCATGACTTTGTAGACCAGCGTCACCTCATCAAAAGGAAGGGTTTCTTCTGTCCCTTTCTTAGACAGACAATAATCCCTGAATTCCTCTATATTCATGTATTTAATTTTCAGTGCGAAATGTCCGTCAGCAAATAACCAATTGTAATTGCCCGCTTGGGTGCATTAATTATTTATTTAGTAGACGTTTCATGACGTAAAAATATCAATAAAATATGATTGACCGACGTAAAATGATAAGTCTCGGGGCGAGCCTGTCTCTGACACCGCTCCTTTTGAAAGGTGAATCCACGAAGCATCTGATAAAGGAAGATTTGAAATCTGGAGCTATTCCTAATGAACTCACCATCCTATTCCAAGGCGACTCGATCACAGATGCTGGGCGATCCAGAAGTCACTACTATGCCAATCAAACTCAGGGAATGGGCCTCGGCTACGTCAATCTTGCCGCATCTCAATTACTTCATGATCATCCAGACAAAAAGCTAAACATATACAACAGAGGCATCGGCGGCCATAAGGTATTTCAACTCAGTAATCGGTGGGAAGAAGATTGCCTCCAGCTGACCCCACACGTGCTCAGCATTATGATCGGCGTCAATGACTTTTGGCATACCTTGACACACGACTATGAGGGTACGGTAGAAACTTATCAAGATGATCTCAGATCACTCTTAAACCGAACTGCCGCAGCAATACCTGACATCAAAATCATCATTGGTGAGCCCTTTGCTGTCAAAGGCGGCACTGCAGTTAAAGATTTTTTCGATGGTACTTTTGATCGCTATCGACAGGCTTCGGCGAGTATTGCTCAGGAATTTGGAGCAGCATTCATACCATTTCACAAACTTTTTGCTGAGGCAGCTCAACAAGGCGGCGCAACCCACTGGTGTCCAGATGGCGTACATCCATCTATGGCAGGATCAGCATTAATGAAGGAAGCTTGGCTAAAAGCTTTTCACAGCCTTTATGCATAGATACATATCATAAAATGGGACTGTTGCAATGAAAGCAGTAGCTGACTGCCTTCTTCCATGGTAGAAGGATCTGAACTCGTTTGAGTGATATGAATGCTACCACTCGGATCCTCAGATACTCGAAACGCAGCGTTGCATAATAGATCCAGAATTTATCTGTTTCTTTGCGCTACGAATGGAATTCACTGAACTAAATCTTAGTAAGCCCTTATTCAACGCACTGGCGGACCTGTCGCTGAGAAAGCCCACGGCTATCCAGTCTAAGGTCTTTTCTTCCATTATGGCGGGTAAAGACGTCGTGGGCATAGCTCAGACCGGTACGGGTAAAACTTTTGCCTATCTCCTCCCCGTACTCAGGATGTGGAAATTCACGGAGTCTCTCCACGCACAAGTCCTGATCGTGGTGCCTACGAGAGAGCTGGTAGCTCAGGTGGTCGAAGCGGCCGAAAGCCTATCCACCTATATAAATATTCGAATTAAAGGCGTCTATGGAGGCACGAATATTAAGACGCAGAAAGCAGCCATTCATGAAGGCGTAGACATCGTCGTCGGTACACCTGGCAGGCTGGCAGACCTGATGACTGATGGTGTTCTCAAGACGAAGTTTCTAAAGCAAGTCATCATTGACGAAGTTGATGAGATGCTCAATCTCGGGTTTCGTACCCAGCTGAGGTGGATCATTGACTATATGCCTGATAGAAGGCAGCACCTGATGTTTTCAGCCACCCTGACTGAGGAGGTAGAATTAGTCATAAAGGAATTCACTGAATACTATGAGAAGATAGAGACAGCTCCTTCTGGAGCACCACTGGAGCACATCGATCAGTCTGGTTATCGCATAGAAACCTTTAACAGCAAAGTCAACCTACTCCGATCTCTACTGAAGGCTGAGGAATTCAAAAAAGTATTGGTCTTTGCTAAGACTAAAAAATACGCAGACGCCATCTACGAAGCTCTGCTGCCAGAGATGGAAGACTCTCTCGGCATCATCCACTCATCAAAATCACAAAACAATCGATTCGAGACAGTCAATCAATTTCAAGCAGGAAGCTGCAGATGCCTGATTGCCACTGACATCATCGCCAGAGGATTGGACGTGAGTATGGTCAGCCATGTCATCAATTTTGACCTCACCGATACACCTGAAAAGTACATCCACAGAATTGGACGAACCGGCCGATCCGAGACTAAAGGGGTAGCGATCTCATTCATATCGGAAGCAGACCTACCCTATTTGACAGAGATCGAAGGATTAATGAATCAAAGCATTCTAATCAAAGCACTCCCTGAAGACGTGGAGCTATCCGATGAACTGATCGCACTGGAAAAGCCAAGCGAATACGTACCATTTAATGTACATAAGGTCAAAAAGACAGAACCCTCTGGCCCTGCTTTTCATGAGAAAAAAGAAAAGAATAAAAAGGTCAATCGGAAAATTCGCCGAGCAGAAGCCATGAAAATCAAATACGGCAAACCGATCAAAAAAAGGCAAAAAAAGAAGCGTAAATAAGCCCTATTACGACAAGGCTAAGAACTACATGATAACATAGAACAACCTACCTTATTCCTCGCCCATTCTGGACGTAGTGCATACCATTTCTCACTTTCTACCTGCTCATCATAGGGACGCTTCAGCAGCTGATATAACTCATCAATCAAGCGATAATCTCCCTTATCGGCTTCATCAATGGCTAATTGAGCCATGTAGTTGCGCAGGACATACTTCGGGTTGACCCGTCTCATCTGCACTGCTCGCTGTTCATCTGACTGATTCTCTGCTCTAAGTCTATCTAAATAGGCCTGTATCCACTCTATCCAGCTGTCCTTGATCACTGATGCTATTTCTGCTGGTCGATAAAAGGCTGGTGCCAATAGGTCCAGTACTTCGGTACTTGTATGGTCAGCTCTAACAGCACAGAGCTGTCGATAAAAGATGGTCATGTCCGTTTCAGATGAATGCAGCGCGTCCTCCAGCTTTTTGACCAATGGTGCATCCTCTTCTTTTACCTCTACCAGGCCCAGTTTTGCTCGCATCATATTCAGCTCATCTTCCAGATATCTAGCTTGAAATTGATTGAGAATCTCTTCCAGTGGCTTAGCATCATTGACTATTGGAAAAAGCGCGTTAGCCAGTTGGAACAGATTCCACTGGGCTATGGCTGGTTGGTTGCCATAGCGGTATCGACGATGCTCCTTGTCAGTGGTATTAGGCGTCCACTGCGGATCATACGCTTCCAGCCAGCCGTAAGGTCCATAATCAATGGTCAGGCCGAGGATTGACATATTATCCGTATTCATGACTCCGTGTACGAATCCTACCCGCTGCCAGTCCACGATCATCTGGCGCGTCCTATCAGATACAGCCCGAAATAATTCCACATAGGCAGCAGGTCCTGTAAGCTTGATCTCAGGATAAAAGGACTTGATGGTATGATCGGCAAGTAGCTGTAGATTCTTTACATCTGAACGACTGGCGAATATTTGAAAATTACCAAAGCGAATGAATGAGGGAGCCACTCGGCAGACGATGGCACCTTTTTCATAAGCAGCATTACCATCATAGAGGACATCGCGCAGTACCTGATCCCCTGTCAAGGCTAAGGATAATGATCTGGTAGTGGCTACACCCAAATGGTATATGGCTTCGCTACAGAGATGCTCCCTGACGGAGGAGCGAAGTACAGCCAGACCATCGGCAGTCCTCGAATACGGCGTCGGCCCAGCACCTTTCAGCTGCAGCATCCAGGACTGATCATCATGCAGCACCGCACCTAGATTAATCGCTCTGCCATCACCCAGCTGTCCAGCCCAATGGCCAAACTGATGCCCACCGTAGCACATAGCGTAAGGCTGCGATCCCGCCATCAGCTTCGCTCCGCTCATGTACTGAAGGAATTCTTCTGATCTGACATCAGTATCCGTAAAGCCTAATTCTGCCATCATTTCATCGGAAACATGGATCAGCTGGGGATGAGCTGGTGTCTTAGGTGCTACATAGGAAAATGCGGCTTCCATGACCTGTCTTCTTTGATTAGATGTCTCAGGATCAGCTGGCAATTCTGCAATAAAGCGATCTTCTACTATAGTATTCATGAGGCAAGCGTGCGATTAGTCAGTAAATCTGAATGTTGACAATGTAAGAATGTTTTCTGTGACGATAAGTTGTGCATAGAGATAAGAATGTGGCGATCTGACTGAATCCTTACATACTGGAAAGGACAGCTCTACTTGACAATTCATGTAAGTATTTTATAACGCCGATCAAGGATGCAAGCGGGATCAACTAATGAAAGCCTGCTATAACGTGCCATGCATTCTGATCTGCCCATCCAACAATTTTGCATCACTTTTTATAGAAATTACACCGAAGTTAATTGTAAAAATGCAATCTGTTATCCACACCATTTTACAGAGGATGCAGTGCACTCCATTAGGATTCGCTAATTTTGAAGCGTGTCCGATAAAGTATACATCATCGCGGAGATAGGCATCAACCATAATGGTGATCTGAGCATTGCTAAGCAGCTGATCGATACGGCTGTACAGTCAGGATGTGACTATGTCAAATTTCAAAAGAGGCGTCCTGATATCTCTGTACCGAAGAGCCAAAAGCAATTGATAAAAGAGACCCCATGGGGCCAGATGTCATACATCGACTACAAGCACAAGTTAGAATTCAGCCAAGCGGAGTACGATGAAATAGACGCTTACTGCCGATCTAAGCAGATCAAGTGGTTTGCCTCTGTCTGGGATAAGCCCTCAGCTGACTTTATGAAGCAGTACGGTAGCCTCAGTAAGATACCTTCTGCTATGATCACTGATCTAGAGCTTCTGGCATACGCTCGGAAGTCATTCGATCAGCTCATCATCTCCACTGGCATGTCCACGGAGGCCGAGATAGAGACCGCTGTGCAGCATAGCGATCCAGACATCATCATGCACACTAACTCGACCTACCCCTGCCCCGTAGAAGACTTACAGCTGGAATACATCAGCTGGCTGCAAGAGAAATATAAAAGAGTGGTGGGATACAGTGGACATGAATATGGCCTCATCACCACCTTTGCCACAGTAGCTCTGGGCGTGAGGTGGATCGAAAGACACATCACACTCGATCGCACCATGTGGGGCTCAGATCAGATGGCTTCCGTAGAGCCCATAGGATTTATCAAGCTGGTGAAAGGCGTTAGAGCCATCGAGAAAGCACTGACCGGCAATCACGCTCGCACCCTGAGCCCAGGAGAACTAGCAAAAAAAGAAAGCTTACGTAAGTGATGAGTCAGACCATAGCCTTTATCCCCACCCGCATTGGCAGTCAGTCCATCCCCAAAAAGAATATCAAATCATTCTTGGGCAAGCCTCTGGTGTATTGGGTAATCGATGCAGCACAACAATGCGGCAGAGTGGACAGAATCGTGCTAAGCATAGACTCCAAAGAAATAGAAGACGCTATCAGTGAATATGATTTTTCAAAGTTAGAGCTATACTATCGAGCTGCGCATACAGCAACTCATGAAGCATCCACTGAATCAGCTATGCTGGACTACTTGGGTCAGTCAGACTTAAAAGCAGATGACCTGATGGTCCTGCTGCAGGCGACCTCTCCATATACGACATCAGAAGACATATCGACGGCCATCAGTCTGGCAGACAAACCTGAGTATGACTCGATATTATCCTGTGTCAGAGCCAAACACTTCCTCTGGACTGATGAAGGCAAGGCACTGAACTACAATCCATATGAACGACCACGGCGACAAGACTTTAACGGCCACTTACAAGAGAATGGCGCGATATACATCAGTCAGGTCAGCAGCATCAAGCAAGAAAAAAATAGACTCAGCGGACGGATCGGCATCTATGAGATGGCAGACTATACAGCCTTTGAGATCGATGAGCCAGAGGACTGGATCATCGCAGAGGCCCTCATGAAACATCAAAAATTTAAATAACTACGACACCCAAGTGGATGATTAAAATTCAGCAATTCACTGACAGACATAGACGTCAGAACCGAATAACAGCTACATGAAACGTCTATGACGTAGATAATTAAGACACCCAAGCGGATGATTGAACTTAGTTATTTGCAGATTGGCATTTCACCCTGAAATTTAAACATATGAAACGTCTATGACGTAGATAATTACGACACCCAAGTGGATGATTAAACTTAGCTATTTGCTTATAGGCATTCAGTTCCAAAATTTAAACATATGAAAATACAGCTACAAACGAAAAATCACTCATGAGCAAGATCCCTATGGTCGACCTCAAAGGTCAATACCAACACATTAAATCAGAGATCGATGAAGCCATCAGCGAAGTCTTAGCTTCAGGACAATTTATCAAAGGGCCTGTCGTAGCTGCCTTCGAACAATCACTGGCAGACCATCTGGGAACGGCCCACGTCATCAGCTGTGCTAATGGGACTGACGCACTTCAAATAGCCTTAATGAGTCTGGACTTAGAGCCAGGCGCTGAGATCATTGTGCCCAGCTTCACCTATGTATCCACAGCTGAGGTGATCTCACTTCTGGGATACACACCCGTGATGATAGATGTGGACCCAGTCAGCTTCAACATCTCGGCAGCACAAATCGAAGCAGCTCTGACCGAACGGACACGGGCCATCGTACCAGTGCATTTATTTGGACAAAGCTGCGACATGGACAGCATCATGAAGATAGCTAAGCTGCATGGGCTCTTCGTCATAGAAGATAATGCGCAGGCGATCGGCGCCACATATATAGGCACAGACCAAACTAATGCGATGTCGGGCACCATAGGCCACATCGGATGTACTTCATTCTTCCCCACCAAAAATCTAGGCTGCTATGGTGATGGTGGTGCCATCTGCACAGATGACGATGCACTGGCCGAAAAGATAAGAATGATCGCTAATCATGGTCAGCGTAAGAAGTACCAACATGACATCATCGGGGTCAACTCCAGACTAGATGCACTCCAAGCAGCCGTCCTATCAGTAAAACTGCGACACTTCGAGCAATACATCAAAGCCAGGCAAATGGCCGCAGCCTATTATACGGAGCAACTGCAAGATCTGGACTGGATCGATACTCCCATAGAGTCCCAATATTCTAACCATGTCTATCATCAATACACCATCAAAGTCAAGCTGGGGAAAAGAGATGCACTGCAGCAGCACTTGAAGCAAGCTGGCATAGCATCTATGGTATACTATCCGATACCACTATACAGGCAAGCGGCCTTTCTGCCAAATGATGTAGCCCGTGATGGATTACAACATACAGAAATGCTATGTGACGCTGTCCTCTCGCTTCCGATGCATACAGAGCTGACACCTGCGATTCAGGATGTAATCATTAAGGAGATAAAGCTTTTTGATGTGACTCAGTGAGTCAACCAATCCGCTACCAGGGTGCGTAAAATATAAGTTGCAGCGTCTCCATTTCCATAAAGTGATCTCTCGAATAGCCCGCATGGCGTAGCGACAGCGTCTTTCAGCTGACTCATATCCGCATAGATTAACTGATTACAATCATTGGCTAAGGTCTCCGTCCATTCGGTCTCTGATCTAATCGTGATGCATTTTTTCTCTAACCAGTAAGCCTCCTTTTGCATGCCTCCTGAATCCGTTATTAATGCGGTGGCGTGATAAATATAGCTCAGATTGTCCGTGTAGCTGACTGGAGAAATAAAGCTCACGTTGTCGTATTCGCCCAAGTCGATCTGCGCAGAGGCCATCGAAGCTTTAGTCCGTGGGTGTAGAGAAAAGATGACCCGCTGAGGCAAGGCATTCAGTGCTTGCAGCAAAGTCAAAATTCTATCCTGATCATCAGTGTTATATGGCCGATGGATCGTGGCGTATAGGTACTCTGTTTTTGACTTTCTGTTATCTGCCAGATGGTCAAGATAGCGACACACCAAATCCTTCATGATGTCACCACTAAGATGGGCAACAGGGGACAGACCTTCATGCCCGAGCTGATCCATGGCGGCTTGAGATGGTGCGAATGCCAAATGAGCTAAACGATCAGTGATGACTCGATTCACTTCTTCTGGCATCAGCATGTTGTGACTCCTCAGGCCTGCCTCGATATGGACGATCTTTACATTCAGCTTAGCCGCCACCAGCGTCCCTGCCAGAGTCGAATTAGTATCACCATAGACGATGAGGTAGTCAGGCTGCTCATCTAAGAGGATCGGCTCCAGCTTCTGCATCATCAGAGCTGTCTGAGTCGCGTGGCTGTGGCTCCCCACTTCTAAACTATAGTCAGGCTCAGCCATATCCAGATCTGCAAAGAATATCTGACTCATATTCTGATCATAGTGCTGCTGGGTGTGGATGACCAGGCATTCGATTTGCGGATACTCACGCAGGGCATTTTGAAATGCAGCCTGCTTAATGATCTGCGGCCTGGTGCCAATGATGCAGCATATCTTCATATCATTCATAGTTATAGCTCCACGGCTTTTAGATCGTAGCATGCGCTACGATCAGGTGTCAGCTTAGCTAACACAGCGGTAAAAATAAGCTTTTATCTACGTTTGAAAGGGTGCATGGTTAAAGGCAAATGAACTAAAGGATGACATTGATCAGTAAGAGGAGACAGCTCAGCATGACGAATCTGATGGACGAGCTCGATTGCTGGCAGCGCATCACTGATGCCATATCCATCACCTCCAAGAATCTGCTGATAGCTGCGCGTATGCAGGTCATCAAAGCCCTGACTGAAATCAAATACCTGATCACCCAGCCTTAGCTGGCGGTACACTCGCTGCTTATTTTCCTTGACATCATCTGGAAGTGTCTCTTCATTGATACTCAAAAACCACCGGACATGAGCATGCTCCAGCCTCAGTACACCCGCAGCTCTGTCATGCGTGTACACGTGTACCTCATTCTCAATCACATCGCCATAAAGCCAGAGTAATAAGTCAAAGAAATGAACGCCGATATTCGTGGCTATGCCGCCTGACTTAGCCTCATCGCCCTTCCAGCTAGCGTAGTACCACAGTCCACGTGCTGTGATATAGGTCAGTTCTACATCTTGTACTTCTCCTACAGCTTGTGCTGACACTCTTTTCTTCAGGGCTATAGCCTGTTCGTGCAGTCTGAGCTGTAGAATGCAATTCACCCGATGCTGATATTTTTGTTCTAATTCAGCTAAGGCAACCGCATTCCAAGGATTGAGCACCAAAGGCTTTTCGCAGATCACATGTGCATCATTACGCAGGCCAAATCGGATATGAGCATCATGCAGATGATTAGGTGTACAGATAGAGAGATAGTCGATGCCCTCCCCCTTCTGTAGTAGTTTAGCTATGTATCGGTCCAAGCGCTCGTACTCTACGAAAAATGCCGCCTCTGGAAAATACCGATCTATGATGCCTACTGAATCTGTAGTATCCATAGCTGCCACGAGCTCATGGCCCGTATCTTTGATGGCCTTCATGTGTCGCTCTGCCACAAAGCCTGCTGCTCCCATAAGGGCAAATCGTTGCATTTCTAAATTTAAATTCTGAATGAAACTATATCGATTAAGACGACAAATCTGATCTGTTCTGCAAATGAGCACATCATGATCTTCCTTTAGTAATTATTGACTTCATGAAAGTATATATTTTATTTCGATATTTGAGTCCGAGGTATAAAGCTAAGCATGATCTTAGATAGAACCGTCTATGCTTTAGATCAGTCATACACCCAAATGAATACAGCATCTTAGTGCTATTTCGCCTTGACATCCTAATAAATGAAAAAGATACTTATCATCAGTTATTATTGGCCACCAGCAGGTGGAGTCGCAGTGCAGCGGTGGCTGAAGATGACTAAATATCTACCTGATGCTGGCTACCAGCCGATCATCTACACGGCTGAACCAGAGACCTATGTCGCCCATGATGACAGTCTGGTAGCGAAAGTCCACCCAGCCTGCCAGGTAATCAAGCAGAAGATCTGGGAGCCTTATAAGCTCTATGCTGCATTCACAGGAAATAAGAAGAAGAACGCCAAATTTGACGGGATGATCAGTGCTGATAAGCAGCCATCCCTAACGCAGAAACTCAGTGTCTTTATCAGGAGCAATTTTTTCATTCCTGATGCCAGAGCCTTCTGGATCAAGCCCTCCGTAAAGTATCTGACAGCATGGCTCGAAGAGAATCCAGTAGATGCAGTCATATCCACAGGCCCACCACACTCCATGCATCTGATCGCTCTTGGTCTTAAAAAAAGATATCCTGCCCTGCCTTGGATTGCAGACTTCAGAGATCCATGGACTAAGATGGATGTCTATCAGGATTTACACCTGAGTCCCGCAGCTGATCGCAGGCACCACAGATTAGAACAAGAAGTCCTTCGCAAAGCGGATAAAGTCGTCACAGTATCTTGGAACTGGCAGAAACAATTCGCTGCGCTCTCGTCAAGGGATGACATAGCATGCATCTTAAATGGCTATGATGAGCCAGACTTTAAAGACTTTAAGAGTGAGAGCACAGAAGACTTTATCATCTGCCACATAGGATCAATGAATAAAGATCGGAATCCCGAATACCTATGGAAAAGTATCTCAGAATTAGTTATTCAAGATCCCTCTATTGCCAAAAGATTGAAGATTCATCTGATTGGTGCCGTTGATTATTCCATCGAAGTGATGCTCAACAAATACGAGCTGACACCATATGTCATCATCAGTGACTTCATACCGCATGACCAAGTCATCCGCTTCTTACAAAAGAGCGCCTTACTCCTTCTCTTAATCAATCAAGCTGACAATAACCTCGGCAGACTGCCCAGTAAAGCTTACGAATACATAGCTACAAGAAAGCCGATCTTAGCTATCGGGCCGAAGCAAGGAGATATTTCTAAGATTTTAGAGCCAATCTCTAACGCTGAATTATTTGCTTATCAGGACGAGGCTGGCATTAGATCTTTCATAGCGCAAGTGATAGCAGATCCAAGTCTTTCAGAAGGAGATATATCCATGTACAGCAGAGAGAATTTAGCGCTGCAGTACACCCAGCTGATAGATCAGATCACTTAGGCTTATTCTTATTTTTCTTACTCGTCTTTGGCATTCGCTTTTTAGTCTTGGTGCTGATCGTGTGACTGGTTTTTGCGATATCATTTTGCTGTACTCGACTGACCTGATCCGCAGGGCTATTGATAGTCTTACCCCCTGACGACGCTCCCCTCCTCTGATAAATCAGCCACAATCCTGCTAATACCAAGAGCAGAAATAGAATGGATGATATCATACTGATTACACTCCCAATGCGAAATATAGCTGGATCAAACACAAATGAAATTCTGTGCTGACCTGCGGGTATCTTCATGCCTCTCAGAGCATAGTTGACTCGTATATGTTCTACTGGCTGTCCATCGAGATAGGCTTGCCATCCCTTATTGGGTCCATACCACATCTCAGAGAAGACCGCGAACTGCTCGCCCTGTGTGCTACTCTCATAGCTCAGTTTATCGGGAGCATATTCGAGAAGTTTGATAGAGCCATTTTTATTAGGTTGCAGCCCTGACACATAGTCCGTATATTCCTGATGGACGATCGCATCGCCCGCTGGGTCAAATGAGGACAGGGCATCGATCTCTTCATTAGCACTACTTACCATTTTGATGTTGTTCACGAACCACGCATTGCCGAGTGCGGCTGTATTGAGTCTCGCCGCGGCCTGATTGTTATCATCATTGATGATGTAGTACTTGGTATTCATCATATTCAGCACCCGCTGATTACCCCGAGATATATGCCGATCGATTAGGTCTTGGATGCGCTGCAGTTTAGCAGCATGATATCCACCAATGGTCTTGTGAAAATAGGATGATCTACTCGAATTAACTAGATCAAGGGTTTGATCAAGGACCCTAAAGTGTGGGTCTTTATCATTCATGATCTGTGTGTCGACTGGTCTCGGCTGGTAGCTGGATAACTTCTGTGAGCCACTGACAAAACTTTTATTATCCAAATAGCGCTTTGATATACCTACCTGGTCAAAGAGAATCAATACAGCAAACAAGCCGATAATCAGACTCGTCCCTAACTTCTCCTTGATAAACGCGAACATGCCGCCAGCCATCAATAAAACCAATACCAAAGTTCTTATGGAATCAGATCTCATTAAAGATTTACGGTCTGCGACTAATGCTTTATCCAATCCTACATTAGCATAATTAGCATCCACAGGTGCTGTAAAGTCGAAGAAGTCAGGACCGACCAATGCAAAGAATAAAGACATGACAGCCATGATGCCCGTGGAATAGTATAGCGGCTTTAAGTATGACTCTCGCTGATCACTGCTTATCATCTGGCTGAGGCCGATCATCCCTAATATCGGAATCAAAACAGCAGTCACACTTAGAATGGAATTAGGCGTCCTAAACTTGTTATAGAAAGGGACATAGTGAAAGAAAAATCCGCTGAGTATCTCCAGGTTCTTACCCATCGACAATAATAAAGTCAGTAAAACACCTGTCACCACCCACCACTTCAGCGGTCCTTTGATGGCGAAGCTGCCAAAAAGCATAAGAAAGAAAAATACGGCTCCGAAGTAGACTGGACCGCTGGTACTCGGCAGACCGCCCCAGTACATCGGTGCTCGATCAGTCGTGCTGCCCAGCTTTCTGACTTCCTTGGCAAATGTCGCGTCAGACGATATCTTCTCTCCAGAGCCGCCACCAGCGACACCGGGGATGAATGAAGAAAAGAGATCCAAAAATCCATTAGACCAGTTCATGGCATACTGAAACTCTAAGCCTTCTGTCTCGCTACTAGAGCGTGGAGCGCCTGTGGTCTCTAAGATCGGAGTCCCTCTCATGGTCTCCTTAGAGTATTCATAAGTCGGTAAAAATTTAGATGCAGATGTACCGACACCGATGAATGATGCTAAGACGCAAATCCCAATAACCTTGGCTAACTGACCTGTTTCACCACGCTTGATCTTACTCACCACCTCCATGACAAAATAGATACCTAACAGGATGGCCAAGTAGTATGTCATCTGGTAGTGATTCGCCGAAATATTGAGACCGATGCCCAACGTGAAGACTAAGCCGCCAATCAAATAGCGGTCTCTAAAGAGAGCCCATAGCCCAGCCACGATTAACGGACTGCTCATGATAGCTAAGATCTTACTCGTATGACCTGCTTCGTACAGTACCATATGATTCGTCATAAAACTGAAACCGATAGCTCCGAACAAACTTAACCAAGGATTCACTCGAAACACAAGGAGCATGATATAGGCTGCCAGACTTCCAAATATGAAGTAACCTGCTGGCCTGGGAAACCCTAAATATCCAGCGCGCAGAACACTTCTAAAGACATTATTTTTCTGGGGAGCTGTGGTCTGATAGGTAGGCATACCTCCGAACATACTGTTGGTCCAAAGCGTATGCTCCCCGGTCTCCTTCTTATAGGCTCTAGCTTCTTGCGCCATACCTTCAAAAGAGTCCAGATCACCTGATTTAATAATCTTCCCTTCAAACTGAGGATAGAAATAGAATACTGATACAGCAATGAATGAAATAGCTGCTATGATATGTGGCAAGAGCCTCGTTATGACTTTATTTTCCATTTAACTAATTCTGTATCAAAAGATTATACAATATACTTTTACGGTATACAAATGTAATTGAATTGTTCGAAATTAATATGCCGTCATACTCGTTATAATTCTTCAACATTACATTTACACTTTATAAAATGAATCGCTGTAGATTAGATTATGATGATATCCCCAAGTGGATGATTAAGTGGAGTGATCTACTGACAGGCATTTGATCTTAAATTATAACCCGATGAAAAACAATTTTATTCTATTGGCACTGCTGCTCGTCAGCAATCTCTTACTATCGCAGGCCAGCACATTAATGACCAATAGCGAACCGATAGATGAAAAACGATATGCAGACATTAAGGGCAGTCCTTACCTATTCAAAGAAAATGTCTTAGGAATCATCATTGATCTCAATGGAGAAGTGTATAAGGATATTCAAATCAACTACAACGGCGAAAGTCAGACAATAGAAGCCTTCAAAGCCGATCGGATGACCACCCTGGATTCTGATAATTATCCCCGAATCATCATTGAAAATCATAATTTGAAAAAATCCATGGATGGCTCATTAGAATTAGTCAAGCATCCAAATTTCAAAGGAGCCTATGTCATGGAAATATTTAAAGATGGAGATGTGGCAGTCTATCGTAAGTTTAGGGTATCGCTCAATTCTGTAGAAACCAACCTTCCTGGAGAAACGGTCACAAAGAATCGATTCACCCCTAAGAATGAATATTACATCATCATAGATGGCGAGTCAGCCAAGGTCAATCGCAAAGACAAAGATTTCCTCAAAGTGCTGGGGCATGAGAAAGAGCTAAAGAGCTACCTCAAGAAAAACAAGAATAAGCTAAAGTCTGATCAAGACATAAAGGAACTGATGGAACAATATGTCAGTATGCAGTAGCTTAATCCTCATAAATTTTCACGACTCTTTCACCAGGTTTGGCATATCCGCGGTACATACCTGCTGAATTGAATGGCATAGCTACATTACCATACTGATCTATCGCAATGAGGCCACCACTCCCCTTTTTCTCTACCAGCTTCGTATTGACGACATGATCGGCTGCTTCTTCTATGCCCTCATCTAAATAGGCCATGCGGGCTGATACATCGTGAGCGACAGCATACCTGATGAAGTATTCTCCATGACCAGTGCAAGAGACTCCGCAAGTTGCATTATCCGCATAGGTACCAGCACCAATAATCGGTACATCTCCAAAACGACCATAGCGCTTGTTAGTCATCCCTCCTGTAGAAGTACCTGCTACAATATTTCCAGCCTTATCAAGTGCGACACAGCCCACGGTACCGAGCTTATTTTCGCTCAGCTCCGCTATTTCCTTTTTCTTCGTTTTCTCTTCTTCCAAGATGCGCTGTAGAGAATTCCATCTTCTCTCGGTGTAAAAATATGATGGATCGACTATTTCCAGACCCGCATCTCGTGCGAACAGCTCAGCACCAGCTCCGGTCAATAAAACATGATCAGAATTTTCCAGTACAGCCCGTGCGGCTGATATGGGGTGCTTCACATTGGTGATGCCACCGACAGCACCCGCATTCTGATCACTCCCCCTCATGATAGAAGCATCTAATTCATTTTTACCTTGATTGCTGAATACGGCTCCCTTACCAGCGTTAAACAATGGAGAGTCCTCCATTAAATGAATCGCTGCCACGACGGCATCGGCAGCATCACCTCCTTCCTGTAGGATCGTCTCACCAGCATCGAGAGCTTCATTTAGCTTAGCTAAGTATTCTTGCTCCCTTTGAGCAGTCATGTTCTTCTTGAGAATTGTCCCCGCTCCTCCATGGATGACAATGGCATAGTCTGCTTTCTCCTGTGCAGCCTGCTTTGGTTTTGCTGTCCGATCTGATTGCAGCTCTGACTGACAGGCACACATCAGTAAGCATATACAGAGTATGGATAAATGTACTTTCATATGTTTAAAATTTCAGGGCGAAATGCCTGTTAGCAAATAACTAAGAATTAATCATCCACTTGGGTGTCTTAATTATCTACGTCATAGACGTTTCATATGTTTTAAATTTCAGGGCGAAATGCCTGTTAGCAAATAACTAAGTTCAATCTTCCACATGGGTGTCTTAGTTATCTACGTCATAGACGTTTCATATGTTTTAATTTTAGGGCGTATTGCCAATTAGCAAATAACTAAGAATTAATCATCCACTTGGGTGTCTTAATCATCTGCGTCATAGACGTTTCATGATAATTTTTTCTTTACACGATTTCTTTAAATATAATGCTTTTTTAATGCTATAATCTCGACCTGAGTAAAGTCAATCATATTACCCCATCAGCTGATCGGATGCGCTCTATCTCCTCCTTGTGTAATAGATGATCTTTGACCATCCGCCAAAGATTACTGTATTGATGATTATACTTACCGCATATGGCTACTACTAATAAGACCAAGATCCCTTTCAAGCCAAAAAAATACACTACCAGAGGAATCATGATCAAATACCAAATCACAATTAAGATCAAATTAGAGACAAAGCGAATGATCGTATAGAAGGCAGGATTGACAATCTTTCGATCAGTAAAACCCTTTGCAAGACTAAATGGTAAGGCATGAAATAAGTAACTCAGAAAGAAAGGTATCGCTAACAGTATACACATCAAGTAATCAATGAGAGAAGGGCTATGTTTAATGGAGTAGCTGCTGATGCCATGGCTCTTCATCAGATCATCGCTGGCCATTAGCATCTTCATTGCAGTCTGCTTATTCTGTGCTGTACTGAGATTGATTTTGGCTGCTATATCCTTTTGCATGGCCAGCGATACTGGCTGCACACTTTGCAGAATGGCTAAATCCATCAGCACTTCATCTTCTGAAGAATGCACTTGAGGCACCAAAGCTTCAGAGGCATTCTGAATTTTCTGCGTGAGAGTTTTGAGAAAGCGAGGTTTTGATTTCTCGCGCTGAAACAGTGTATTGGCATAAATCGGAGCACCGACATCTACATGAAATTCTGAATTAAGGGATATCATATCACTGGCATTAAATCCGATGGGAACGATGGCAATCTTCATCTCAGGGTCATCCACTAAGATATCGTACATCAGCCTGGACGCACCTTTCTGCACTTGGCGGTATGATCGCTGTAGCTTGGTGCTGCCTTCTACGAATACCATGAAGCTTTTACCTTGCTTTAACAGCGTAGTGACATTGCTGATGGCAGATTCATTATGACGCATCTGCTGAAATCCATCCCGAAACCTGAATATGGGATATATATTGATCTGGCCTAACCACCAGCTGGCAGTCTTAGACTCAAAATAATCACCCCGTGCCAAGTAGAAGAATATTTTAGGAATTTGTGTGGCAATGATCAGAGGCTCAATAAAACCCATCGGATGATTCGAGGTGAAGATGATGGGCATATCCTTAGGTATCTTCTCTACTCCTGTCAGCTTAATCTTTCTTAAAGATACCCACAGCGCCACTTTCACGATTATCCAGGCCAGTCTATAAATCATATCATTTCCGTACTTTGCAAAATAGTAAAAGAATCTACCTTCACAGAGATATCTTGCACTTTTAGATCTTATGTCAGAAAGAAAGCCTACCCTCATTGTCATCGCTGGCCCTACTGCAGTGGGCAAATCTTCAGTCGCTACCCACCTGGCAAAGGCATTTTCATGTGACATCCTCAATGCTGATAGCCGACAGATCTATCAAGAATTGGACATAGGCACAGCCAAGCCTTCTCCAGTGGAACTACAAGCTACTCCACATCACTTCGTCAGCAGTCACAGCATTAGCCAGCGCTATACAGCAGCTGACTACGTCGAGGAGGCACTTGCCATATTGGAAGGATTGTGGGAAGATCATCGAGTTGCGATTCTCACTGGAGGCACAGGACTCTATATCAGAGGCGTCCTAGAGGGCTTTGACGATATCCCTGATGTGGACCCTCAGATGACAGAGGCACTGGAAATTCAATTCCGAGAATCAGGCATAGCCGCCTTACAAGAAGAACTGCGGCTAAAAGACAGCACATACTATCATAAGGTAGATCTACATAACCACCGTCGGATTATCAGAGCTCTGTCCGTCATCAGAACCACAGGTCAGGCCTACTCCTCATTCTTACGGCAAGAACCGGTGGTACGCCAGTTTCGACCTCTCAAGATCCTGCTCCAGATGGAGCGGGATGCCCTCTATGAACGAATCAACCAAAGAGTCGACCTGATGATGGAGATAGGGCTGCTGGACGAGGTCAGAGGACTGATGGATTACCGAGACCTTCCGTCACTGCAGACGGTAGGCTATCGAGAACTATTCGACCACTTAGATGGCAAGACATCACTTCAAGAAGCCATCGAGCTGATTAAACGAAACAGCAGGCGCTACGCCAAACGTCAGATGACTTGGTATCGAAATCAACCTGATTGGCAGGTCTTTTCACCTTATGAGATCGAGGAAATGTTAAAATACATCAAGCAAAATATTCCCAAATCCTAACAATTTAAGAGAATATTAAGCGTTTTAGAGCAAATTTAATGCGTATAAGTTCTGTCTACATAATTTACAAACCGAAAGTATGAAAGGGATATTCAATACATCAATTGGAATTTATGCAGCATTTTCAACAGTCTATTTTTCCTCATTGTTCTTATACGCCAGTGTCAAACTTAAGCCAAGTACCGACTTCTATGAGAGTGTGATAAGCAGTATAGACGTCTCTATGACCGTCTGCTTTTACACTGGCATATTCTGGTGTCTACTACTCGGTGTTTCAGGAATCAGTATGCTAACTAAAACCATCAAGACCAGATCACTCCATTTAGACGCTCACTCTCTATTATTCCTACTGAGCACGGGGCTTGTGGCCCTCCAATATTGTTGTTCTATTGGAGCTGAGCCAATTCATGTAGCTTAGTCATTTAATCATCGAGATTGCTCTATCTTAGATTCTTATAACGTCCATGACGTAGATAACTATGACCCTTTGTAGATGATTGATCGTATTTATTTACCAAAAGAGATTCAGATCAAAATCAAAATTCATGAGCCTGGCTGACGTAAAAATAGAACCAACGTGGAAGAAGGCATTGCATTCAGAATTCAGCAAACCGTACTTTGATAAACTGAAGCAAGAGCTAAAACGCCTTTCAGCGGCTGGTAAGGTTATATATCCTCCAAGTAAATTAATCTTTAATGCCTTCAATAAGACTCCCATCGGAGAGGTCAAAGTGGTCATCATAGGCCAAGACCCCTATCATGGGCCAGGAGAAGCCATGGGGCTTTGCTTCAGTGTACCCGCAGATAAAAGAATCCCGCCATCACTTCGGAATGTCTATAAAGAACTACACGCTGATACAGGCGCTACTATTCCTAATCATGGAGATCTAAGTCAATGGGCCGCTCAGGGTGTCTTCTTGCTTAATACCATACTGACTGTAGAACATAAGAAAGCTGGATCACATAAGAAGATTGGCTGGCATTTATTCACTGATGCAGTGATCGCTACCATATCTGAGTATTGTACAGGAGTCGTCTTCCTGCTGTGGGGTAATTTTGCTCAGACTAAAATACCTTTGATCGATGCCGATAAGCATCATATCCTGACTGCTGCGCACCCCTCACCTCTCGCCCGCAATGCCTTCTTTGGCAATAGACACTTCAGTAAATCGAATGAGATATTGATCAAACAAGGCAAGACCCCAATCGACTGGCAAATTGATTAGATCATTCCACTTTCTAAGCACGGCTAGCTAGGGTTCTATTTCTATTTGTATCTTTAAAAATGAGCAAAACTGATATTTATAAACTTCCTCAATTGAATCTATGGCAGGATATAGCGTACTGAGCGGTATTGGAGAGAAATCTAAAAAAGTAGTTTCTACAATATTCAAATTTTTTCTTTATTCTTTCCTGATCATATTATCCATCGTCATCTTGAAAGGCATATTGAAAGATGATGAAGTCGTCATCCAGCCAATCAGTGCTCCTAAAGCCTTTGTAGAATCTGGCTATCAAGGCAACATAATCGCGCAGAGGCTAAATGAAGAAATAGTATCTCTGTATCAAAACGCCAACACATCCAGAGAGGATTCTACAGCCATTAATGTGGACCAATCAAAAGACATCAACATGAATGTCATGGGTCTGGGTATATCCGCCTCAAATCTCATATACCACATCAGAGACTTACTAGGTGTACAGACTAATTACATCACCGGCCATCTGACTGACATGAATCAGGTACTCAGTCTAAAACTTTCAATCAGCTCTCCTCATACGTCTAAGACCATTCGCATGCCTTATTCAGAAGAAAAAAAATTAGAAGTCTTTGATTCTTTGCTTTTTGAAGGAGCAAAATTCGTGACTGAGATTAGAAATCCTTACCGATTAGCAGTCTACTATCATCAGCAGCAACAAGATGAAAAATCTTTGGAAGTGATTCGCAAGCTGCTTAGATCACCTGGCGAAAAAAAATGGGCCTTTAATTTATGGGGCAACATCATTAAAAATACAATGGGACAGAAAAAATCCATCGAATTTTATGAAAATGCTTTACAGGAAGACCCTAATTTTTTACTTGCCAACAGAAATATTGGCTACACGTATTTTGCTATTGATTCTTTAAAAAAGGCTGATTATTATTTTCGTAAAGCTTATGCAATAGACCCAACTAACTGGCAGACTACAAACATCTTAGCTCATGTCAATAACACCATGGGTAATAACGCCGAGGCAAAAAAGTACTTCGAACTCAATTTAGAGCAGCACCCTAAGAATATGTATTCATATTCTAATTATGGTGAGTATTTGATTAATCATGGAGAGACTAGTGAATTAAAAAAACTATTCAATATAGCACAAGCTCAAAATTTTGAAAATGACGAATTCCTAGTGATAAAGAGTAATTATTATGCATACCAAGAGAAGCAAGATTCAGCAGACTTATTTATCGAAAAAGCGCTTATCTATAATCCTAAAAACATAGACGCACTGGCCACCAAGGCTAATATTGTATTTAAAAGAGACGGCCATATCGCTTCTATACCGCATCTTCAGGCTTTACTGCATAGCTTCGAAAAAAATAAATTTATAGGCGATGGCATGATCTCTACTCTGAATACTCTATCAATATGCTACTATCACGCAGAAAAACTAGATTCTTCATTTTATTACATCAATAAGGCCATTGACCTCTCTCCAGAATATGGGCTCCTTTATTCCACGCTGGCTGAAGCTCATTTACTGAATGGTAACAAAGGATTATTCTATCAAAATATTGAAACAGCATTAGCTAAAGGGTGGAAATTCAGCGACAACATTTGGGAAGAGATGCCATACGACAGACTTACCAAAGATCAGAAACTACTCAAACTATTCGATGCATATGATCAGAATCATATCGACAAGCTTAAGGGATAGGACATGAACTTTGGGATTAGATGTTACTATTCAAGAGACATGTAAACGGGGCTATTTGTTGAGGGGTTTAGAATAAACCAACCACAAATCACATCTATTGTAAGAGCTTCTCCCCTACTTCTATCATATAAGCATGCGCCTCTTCATGGCTGTTATTGATCTTACCATCGAGGATGGCCTCCCGGATAGCGTCTTTGATCTGTCCTACCTCCCTGCATGGTCTCAGATTAAACTGCGCCATGATCATTTCTCCTGTGATGGGTGGCTGCCAGTTTCTAATCTTGTCCTTTTCTTCGACTTCGACAAGTTTCTGTTTGACTAGCTCGAAATTCTTCTTTATTCTGGCTACTTTTTTTTCATTCTTAGATGTCACATCGGCATTACACAGTGTCATGAGGTCATCGATATTCTCTCCGGCATCGAAGAGCAGGCGCCTGATCGCAGAGTCAGTGATATCCTCATGCGTCAGACTGATTGGCCTCAGGTGCAGGCGGACGAGTTGCTGGACATACTTCATTTTACTATCCAGTGGCAACCTCAGTTTTTTAAAGATCTTAGGGACCATCCTGGCTCCGACGACTTCGTGTCCGTGAAATGTCCAGCCATGCTTAGGATCATATCGCTTTGTCGGAGGCTTGGCTATATCATGAAGTAAGGCTGCCCACCTAAGCCAGATATTATTCGAGTTTCTACACAGGTTATCCACCACCTGAAGGGTATGGTAAAAATTATCCTTATGCCCATTCCCGTTGATCACATCGACTCCGTGCAAAGCTGCCAGCTCTGGCAGTATCAATTCTAATAGCTGCGTATCATACAAAAGCTTAAAACCAATGGATGGCTTCTCAGAGGCTAAGATCTTAGTAAGCTCAGTCGTAATTCTCTCTTTAGAAATGATGCCTATCCGATAGCGGGACTTCTCGATGGACTCCAGCGTATCTTTACTGATGGTAAAGTTAAGCTGAGTAGCAAATCTGATAGCCCTCATCATTCTCAGTGGATCATCGGAGAAGGTCTTCCCTGGTTCCAAGGGCGTTGTGATGATCTTCCGCTCTATGTCGTACATCCCATTGAAGGGATCTAAGATGTGGCCGAAATCTTCTTTATTCAGAGAGACAGCCATCGCATTGATGGTGAAGTCACGCCGATTTTGATCATCTTCTAAAGAGCCTTCTTCCACCATAGGCTTACGCGAGGAGTGATTATAGGACTCCTTACGAGCTCCAACGAACTCTATCTCCAAATCTTTGTGCTTAATCATGGCGGTCCCAAAGCGTCGATACACAGCGATGCGGGGTATCGGTCGGAGCCTGACAGCCAGTGATTCTGCTAAGGCGATTCCACTACCTACACATACGATATCGATGTCCTTGGACTGCCTGCCCAAAATCCTGTCCCTCACATAACCTCCTACGACATAAGCTGGATAGCCCAGCTCTTCTGCAGTATCAGAGATCAGTTCGAATATTTTTCGTTCGTGTGGTTTGATGTTAAATACCATTATACCGCTTCGTAGTCATGGCTGTAAATTTCTTCAATCTCTTCTAAAATGTCATACAGGGGCTGGGCGCTCAGTTCGGTGACTAATTTAGATCTGTAGTGTTTGATATTTCTCAATCCTCTGAAGTAATTCGTGTAGTGCCTCCTCATTTCTAAGATGCCTAGTCGCTCTCCTTTCCATTCAATGCTGTGCGTCAGATGCTGACGAGCTGCCTGGACTCGCTCTGAGATGGTAGGTGGATCAATGATCTGTCCTGTCTCTACATACGCCTTAATCTCTCTGAATATCCAAGGATTGCCGATGCTGGCTCTACCGATCATAATGCCGTCTACACCATAGCGCTCCTTATACTCGACTGCTTTCTGGGGCGAATCTATATCGCCATTGCCAAATATAGGTATGTGGACTCTTGGGTTATTCTTGATGGCTCCGATCAGCTCCCAGTCGGCTTCGCCCTTATACATTTGCTTACGTGTGCGCCCATGGATGCTCAGTGCCTTGATACCGACATCCTGCAGCCGCTCAGCTACCTCTTCGATGTAGAGACTGTTACTATCCCAGCCCAGTCTCGTCTTTACAGTCACGGGTAGTGAGGTAGACTTGACGATCTCATCCGTCAGTTTGACCATCCGGTCTATGTCTTGGAGTATGCCGGCACCTGCCATCTTGCACACCACCTTTTTGACAGGACAGCCATAGTTGATATCCAGCACCTCAGGCTGAGCCTCTTCTACCATTTCTGCTGCGCGCTTCATGGACTCGATGTTAGCTCCAAATATCTGAATACCGATCGGCCGCTCTTCGTCATATATATCAAGCTTTTGCACACTCTTCGTCGCATCTCTGATGAGGCCTTCCACGGAGATGAATTCAGTGTACATCATATCACAGCCATTCTGCTTGCAGAGGGCTCTGAATGGTGGATCACTCACATCTTCCATGGGTGCTAAGAGCAATGGGAACTCACCTAAATCTATATCTGCTATTTTTGCCACGATTATTTTCTTTTGACGATAGGAACATTTTTGACGACCAACTGCAAGGTATTACTAAGACGCTCCTCGAACAAGACTATCTTGCCTTTTTTAAGCTCATCGACAACTTCTTGATTAAAGTGCCTAATAGTAATGAGCTCCAAACCTCGATCAATGATCACTTTAAATTCATCCTGCATCTCTGACTCCAATGCCGAAAATTTCTGTTCGTCATCGTGTGTACAGATCGAGAAGCTGATGGCTGTATTTCTCATCATATTCACTTTCACTCTGGTCTTAGTGAATAGGTCAAAGAGTTTGCTCAGGTGATGCTCTGCGACAAAGGAAAAATCCCGAGTCGATATATGGACCAGAGCTTGATCGTCCTCCACGACTATGACTGGAGGATAATTGAGCTCTATTTCATCTGATATGAGTGTGCCTGTACCGCCTGGGTCTACGAATGATCTGACGTGTAGTGGTATGCCTTTATTCTGTATAGGCTTGATGGTCTTTGGATGGATCACCTTGGCACCGTAGTAAGTCATCTCTATCGCCTCTCGATATGACAGTCGATCGATCTTGGTGAGATTCTCGAATCTTCGAGGATCGCCAGTCAGAATGCCGGGTACGTCCTTCCAGATACTCATCAGATCAGCATTCAGAATATAAGAAAAGATAGATGCGGTATAGTCAGACCCCTCGCGTCCCAGAGTGGTGGTATATCCAGCTGCGTCAGAGCCGATGAAGCCCTGCGTCACGACGATATCATGCTTTTGCAATAGCTCATTGACCTGCTCGCTGATCAGGCTTTCTGTCTCCTGCCAGTCTACGCGACCTTCTCTGTAGCGATCATTCGTCCTGACGACAGCTCTCGCATCTAGCCAGACAGAGTTTATGCCCTGCTCTCGCATGTAGGCATCTACTAAGGTGGTAGAGCTGAGCTCACCGCAGGACACGATCTGATCATAGTCCCTATCGTACTGCTCCATACCAGAGGCCTGCAGCAGATCAGACACCTGATCAAAGAATGGCAACACTTGCTGTAATACTTGATCCTCTTTATGAAAAAGACTGATGATCTCCTGCGTATGGTAGGACTTGACCTCATCAAGGCATGCTTCGGCAGCTGCCTTACCCTCAGCATAGAGCGCATTGACAACTTTTTCAAGAGCATTCGTCATCTTACCCATAGCCGAGATCACGACGACGAGCTTAGACTTGCGCGTATCGCTGATGATCTTTACGACGTTTTGTATATTTTCAGCATCTCTGACCGATGCACCGCCAAATTTATATACCTCCATATTCACGATTGAAAAGCAGCGCAAAAGTAGTGACAAATAATTGATCTACAAGGAATTATTAGTACGCTTTGCCCGTTATTTTTTTGTGTCGCAGAGCGTTCACTATTAATTCAAAATTTAAAATCATATCAATACTATGGGACTATTTTCATTCTTAAAGAATGCTGGAAAAAAGACAAGAGAATCCAATGCTGAAGAAGCCTCAGAAGCCGCTGACAGAGTCATGGAGAAAAAATTAATCGAAGTATTTTATGAGTACAAATTGCCTGTTGATGATTTTTCAGTCGAAGTAGAAGACGATGCTGTCACGGTATACGGTACAGCACAATCTCAAGCTGAGAAGGAAAAAGCCATTCTTACCATTGGCAATGTAAGAGGAGTCGCTTCTGTAGATGACAGAATATCCGTCGTCACTCCCGAGCCAGAGGCTGTCTTTTATGAGGTCAAGAGCGGCGATTCACTCTCTAAGATTGCAAAAGCTCACTACGGAGACCCGATGAAGTATACTGCTATCTTCGAGGCGAATCAGCCAATGCTTAAGGACCCCAATATGATTTATCCAGGTCAGACGCTGAGAATACCTAAACTATAGGAGCAGATAAAGACTCAGTGATAATAAAAACGCCCTATTTGAAGATTTCAAATAGGGCGTTTTTACGTGATACTGGAATTTCTTCAACAGCGTTTTACTTGTTGTTTTTCTCCATTCTATCTCTGATTGCCTTGACATACGGCTTGATCACTTGCTCCCATCGATCGTAGCCTGATGCATTCATATGCAGCTTATCATCAATGAATATGGACTCATCTGGCTCACCGCCCTTATCCATCATGACCTCACTGATGTCTATGTAGAAAAGATTGCTAGACAGGGAGCTTAGATTTTTGACCTTTTCATTAGCATCCTGATATTGATCCCATAGTTCCCAGCGCGCGGGTGATGGCTTCATTGATATGAAGAAGATGTCAGTCCCGGGTATATTTTTATTGACCAGACCTACAAAATTCAGATATTCATTGAATGCTTGATCTGCGCTCAGCCCTTCTGCTATATCATTCTCTCCGCAGTAGATGAATATCTGTGCTGGCTTATGCTTAGCGACGATCCTGTCAAAATAATAATTCACCTCTGGAAGTGTAGAACCCCCGAAACCGCGATTCATGACTGGGTATGGTGCCATATCTTTCTCGAGTGACTCCCAAAAGCGTATCGACGAGCTCCCTAAGAAGAGTATCTGATCAGAGGCATGGCGACTGACCTTATCCTTTTCTTCGAAAGCCTGTATTTCAGACTCAAACCGATCTAATTTAAACCGACCTCGATAGATATTCTCTGTTTTCTCGAGCTCTACTGCGCTAACAGGCATCAGTGCACTCTCGGCTGCTGCTTCTTTCGTCTGTACAGAGCCGCATGAGGCCAGTAAGATTAAGATGCTAAAACTTAGTATTATAATTCTGATCATAGCCTTTCCTTTAGGAGTGCAAATATAACAAGTCGTGCTACAAGTCAGCTACTATATTTTAATAGAATCTACAAATTTTATTGGAGTTAGAAATGATTATTTCCCATTAAGGGACCAGTCATATTCTAAGTGGCTGACAGCAGCATCAGGTGACACTATCACAGAAGAATACTGCGAAATAAAATCGGTAATCTCCCCGAAGTCTTCAGCGTACCATTCAAAGATCTTAGAGAGTGTCAAACTGTTCTGGGATACTTGATTCGCTGATGAATTCACGAATTGTTTGGTTAGCTTAGTCAGGGCGCTATCAACATTAGCTTCGGTGAAAGCTTGATTCCAGATGGGAGGACAAGACTTAGCAGCACAGTTTACGGCAAAGTGGATTCTGGCATCCTGATATGTGGGCCTGATGATCTTATGTTCGATGTCATTGAGTGAGTAGCTTTGACCCCCCAGTTTAATCCAGCTTTGGTCCCAGGGCTTTCCACCGTGAAGGTCAGTGATGCTTTTGACGGGGTAGTTTTTTAGAATGAGCTTGATCGTAGCTGCGTTATAGGCATTCATCCAGTAAGCTAAGCCTTTGTTATCAGACCATGATGTAGCTGGCAAATGATCAGACAGATGGCTTAAATACTCATCCAGCTTAGCCTCATCCTTTTTAAACGCAGGATAATCCACAACACCTGATGCGCTCACATGCCGTTGAAGTAGTTGATGAAAGTCACCGTGGTCTACCGCTAGAGCCACTGGCAGAGTGACCACCTCCTTCGGAGCTGCGGGAGTATCATCGATGGATTCATGGGTGTTTGACTCGGTATCGATCACCTTGACCTCTTCTTGTTCACTGGCGGAGTTTGTGCTTAATAGACTTGCATCAGAGCCTTCTTCCTGCACAGGCTTTGGATCTTTTTCATGTACAGATGCTTTTCCTCCTCCTGAAGGCTGATCCTTAAAGGAAGATTCTTGTACTTCAGCTTGTCTCTGAGACACTTCAATTGTTTTGGATGAGACTGTCTTCGGGCGTTTATTTGAGTCTTTTGTTTCGGTTTGGTCTTCAGATTTGCTGGATTCTTCATTAACGACTGAATCAGAATCTTGCTTGAGCGTCTCTTCGACAACGAGGAAGGTGTCAGAATCGACAACTGGAGTATCTATTGTCGCAATGATATGGTCATTTACCTGTGTCGAAGACGTGGTGGAAGCGTTGTTTTGGCATGCCATGAGGCTGTATAACAAGATTGATGCTATGAATTTCATGATTTTAAAGTTTAGAGGAGAATGACCAATTACTTGTCCCATTAATTAAGATTAAGCTATACATAAAACCACAGACGACCTCATCTCCAATTGTATGTAGAAGTCAATATGAGACTATATAGTTGCCAGCATTGACGGTGTAAATGACTAATTGTAGCAAGATTGACACTTAAGCCTCGTCTTCATCTACTTGGAGATAGATTG
>CALFUK010000038.1 GCA_937929945.1 uncultured Saprospiraceae bacterium | reverse complement strand
CTGAGCCAATAAAATCACCTGATGCGAAGGGTGTGATCTCTACGGGTGGCGCATAGAAGCATCTGGCTCCACCCATCGGAATGGATATGTCCAGCGGCTGTGCCAAATCACAACGGTACGCTTCACCTTGATGCTGCAAATCGATGATCATGCTACAGATATGGCTTTGGCTCGCTTATAAAATGTCTCAAGAGGTATCTGATCAAAATCTGGCTTGGCACACATTTCTAACAAGAGCTGATCCTGCCTTCTGCCTTTGAGCATGGCATCACGGTATGACAGCTCTGGCTGAAAGGTGACCATCGAATATTTAGAGTGATAATCCCCGAAGTTTTGCTCCAGCTGCATTTCTATCTTCCGCTTTCTGATGAAGGCGACATCATCCACATGATCCCGCATCTCATAGAAATTATCAATGGCAAGATCAGCGATAGCATCCGTATTCTCTTTTCGGTGATCTTGAAAGGCCGTAAACAGACTCGTCCAATCGTCACCATGCACTTCCAATAACTCATCAAATATCCTGACATCTTCCAAAGAGGCATTCATCCCCTGTCCATAGAATGGCACGATGGAGTGCGAGGCATCACCCATGATCAGTGACTTGCCGAATGCCTGCCAAGGGTAACACTTGATCGTCCCCAAATTACCCAAAGGATTCTCGAAAAACTCTGCTTGGTAGTGAGGAATGTAAGGTAGTAATGAGGGATAATATTCATTAAAAAAAGACTCGACTTTGGCCTGCGTATTCAGCGCATGAAATCCGATGTCCGATCCATAGGGATGAAACATGGTAAGCGTGAAGCTGCCATCCAAATTGGGCAAGGCGATGATCATAAACTCTCCTCTGGGCCAAATATGCAACGCCTCTTTCTCGATCTGCCAACTGGCGTCTGGCCCTGCGTGAATACTGAGCTCCTTATAGCCATGCCGCAAAAAGTCTTGCGAATAATTAAATAACAGTTCGCCCGTATGAGGCATCATGCTTCTTCTGACGATAGAGCCCGCTCCATCAGTGCCAATAACGACAGCTCCGGAGTCTTCCCGCTGATCACCCTGCTTAGAATAGAGGATGGTAGCCTGCTTCAAATCCACCTTCTCTACCCTTGCTTCGAAGTGTATGTCGATGTCATCATAGCCTTCCATCTCATCCAGGAGTAACTGATTCAGCCCTGGTCTTGATACAGAATTAATATAATCCGTCGGCCTACTGCTGTATGGAGATAAGAAGGCCTCCGCACCTAAGGGGTGGATCATCCGCCCTTTCATCGGAATGGTATGATCGATCACCTTTTGCTGCAGTCCAGCCATATGCAGTGCTTTCAGACCACGTGCCGATAGGGCTAAGTTAATGGAGCGTCCAGCATCCACATCCATGGTCCTCATGTCAGGTCGCTTCTCATAAACAGCGATGCGAAATCCATGCTGCGCCAGCCGAATGGCCAAGAGCGAACCACACAGGCCAGCACCCACGATGATGATTTTACTTGAATCATTCTTCACTGTATTCGAATAATCTTTTTCCTCGGTCATCTTGTTATTTCTATTATAAACTGTCAGTCTGAATTTCAAACATCAGCCAGTGTCTTTTTTAAAATTTCATAAAAGCGGTACACATCCTCATAAGAATTATACATTGCCGTA
Source organism: uncultured Saprospiraceae bacterium (assembly GCA_937929945.1). Lineage (GTDB taxonomy): Bacteria > Bacteroidota > Bacteroidia > Chitinophagales > Saprospiraceae > CALFUK01. The sequence continues at coordinate 7,801 of CALFUK010000038.1, read as the reverse complement.
GGGGCCACTCGGATCACATCGGGCTCGCGCCAATCAGCAATGACCCCTGCATCAGTGATGCGATCAAAGAGACTGCGGTCTGCATCCTTCACCTGAATAGACAGTTGAGATCCTCTTTTGTTTGGATCTACGGGTGTTACCATTTTGACGATATTCTCACCCAGCGTATTCAATAAATACTCTAAGTATCCTGTAAGCTGAATTGATTTCTTCCTCAAGACGGCCATGCCTATCTCATCAAAGATCTGCAGGGAGGACCACACGGACACCATGGAGAGTATCGGAGGATTACTCAGCTGCCAGGCCTCCACGCCAGGTATAGGATCAAAGCCATCACGCATCTTGAAGCGAGTCTCCTTGTTATGCCCCCACCAGCCTTCGAATCTGGGTATGGATTGATCATGCGCATGACGTTCATGCACAAAGGCTGCACCGATGCTACCAGGACCCGCATTGAGGTATTTATAGGTGCACCACACGGCAAAGTCACAGCCTGCATCGTGGAGATTCAGCTCTACATTTCCAGCGCCATGTGCACAGTCAAAACCCACGAAGGCACCTTGAGCGTGAGCAGCTGCCGAAATCTGCTGCATATCAAAATACTGGCCTGTATAGTAGTTTGTATTGCCCAGCAGGACTAAGGCTAACTCGTCGCCGGCTGCTTCTATCTGTGAGATGATGTCATCCGCTCGCAGGCACACCTCCCCTGCTCTGGCTGATAGTTCTATCAAGCAATCCTCAGACTGCAAGCCATGAAATCGAATCTGTGATTCTACCGCATACTTGTCCGATGGAAATGCATCAGCCTCAATCATGATCTTCACACGCTTACCCTGCGGTCTGTAAAAAGACACCATCATCAGATGGAGATTGACCGTGAGCGTATTCATTACCACGACCTCGATGGGCTTAGCACCGACGACTCTGGCCATGGACTCCGTCAAGAATTCATGATACGGCAGCCAAGGATTCTTAGCATGAAAGTGCCCCTCTACGCCCAGTCGCTGCCAATCAGCCAGTTCCTGCAGCAGCTTATCCTTAGTCGCCTTGGGTTGCAATCCCAGAGAATTGCCGCACAGGTAGATGTAAGGCTTCCCCTGCTCATCTTCTGGCAGATGAAATCTGTCTCGATAGCCCCTTAGCTCGTCTGCCTCATCAAGGCCGCGTGCATAGGATATATCATTCTCATAGCCTGTATCAGACATCATTTGTATCATATGCTTTGATTCTCTCTAAAAAAGAAGTAGTTGACGATCCGCACAGCCATCTCATCACATTATCTGACCAGATCTGCTGGTGTTGCACAGGCGTCAAAATGTTTTCTTCTACTGCCAGATCCAACAGTTTACCAGGATAAGAAGACTGCGCCGCACTCTCCATTTCGCCCAGCGGATAGGGATCATCCAGCCCTAACATGATCTGATCCGTACCAGCCTGACGCCTGATCATCAACTCTAAGGAGATGGTATCATGCACCAGGGTATCAAAATAAATATTGGGATGACCGATGGCTTTTCGGGGCCTGGTCTTCCCTTCGAAAAGATCGGGCCGGCCATCAAAACCTTGAGTCCTTCGTCCGATATTGAGATGATTGAGCTGACCTCCATGAGCGAAGCACACTCTGATATCTGGGTACTTCTCATACATGGCATTCAGGGTGTAAAAGTGATATGCATCAGCACACTGTGCCAGCATCCACACCAGATGAAAGCGCCAAGCCGTATTCTCCAGCTGGATCATCTTCTCTCCATCATAAGGATGGATTTCGATGGCCAGCTTATACTCATTCGCCAAGTCTAAAATCGGAGAAGCTGCCTCATCAAAAATACCTCGCCAGCTGCCAGCCTGATCCATGTAATGAGTCGGCAGACAGAGTAGTTGCATGCCCATCTCTTCGACACAGCGCCTTATCTCCCAGCAAGCCCCTTCTACGAAGCCAGCATGCACCACGAATCCACAAGTGAACTTCGTGGGGTGGTCTCGCTGTACCTTAGCATTATAGTCATTCTGAAATCGGAGCGCTACCTTCATATCATCTTCAGAGAGCCCATTGCCATACAGCTGAGATAGATTGAGCACCACCGAGTGATCGATGCCATGTAGCTCCATCCATTCTAATTTCTCACGCAGGAAGAAGCTGGAGTCAGTCACAGGTCTACGCCAATTCTTCTGCAGCATGTACTTCCGGTCCTGGTCTACCCAGAAGATTTCTCGGTCTTTTAAATAGGCTGGTATCTCTTCTGGATACGGCAGCAGATGCGAGTGACCATTGATGCGTATTGGCTTCATATTAGCTTTTGTCATTAATGGATTTAACTGGGCGGCTGCATTTCAGTACCACAGGCATCGCAGGTGCGCAGCTCTTGATTCGTGTAGTACTTATCGAAAATGACGGGCATATCCGTCTCTATATTTTGCAGAGCGAATGGTTCTTGGTGAAGCTTTTCATGGCAGTTTTCGCAGAACCAGGCCAGGCCGTCCTCTACCCCTTCAGGCCTTCGCTGCTCTATCACCAGGCCCACGGTGTCAGCGCCACGCTGGGGGGAGTGTGGAATATTCGGCGGCAGGTAGAACACTTCACCTTCTCTAATGTGGATGTCTCGTGGCTCACCATTTTCGATCACTTTCAGAATGATGTCTCCTTCCACTTGATAGAAGAATTCAGGAGTCTGATTCAGGTGGTAATCTTTGCGAGAATTAGGCCCACCGACGACCATCACAATATAGTCATCATTGTAGATCGCCTTATTGCCTACGGGCGGTTTGAGCAGGTGTCGATTATCATCAATCCACTGCTTAAAATTAATAGCTGGAGGTAATTGTGACATGTGTAAGGATTTTTATGATGGATTATTTTTCTTTTCTGTCTGGGTGAAGTGATAGCTCAGCTGCTCCTTTAGAGCTGCGGGCAGTTCTGGCAGCTGTGAGCGAGGTATGAGCAAGGTAGAAATGGTATGAAAGTCCGCAAAGATCTTATGCTTCTCCGCTGTCTTGTTCAGGTATTCGTGGCCAGAGGAGCCACCCGTACCAATCTTATTGCCCAGCATCCGCATCACCATCTGGGCGTGGCGGTATCTCCAAGAGGTCATCAGGTCATCGATGTCGACTAAGTTAGTCAGTAGCTGAAATGGAAGGTGCAGGATCGGTTCATCGCGGTACAGATTGATGAATAGTGCGGCTACTGTCGCCTTGTAGGACAGGCGCTTCTTCCCTTCCTTGATCAGCTCGTTGTGATTCTCCTCGCTCAGGATCGACTTAAAGTAGCTATCAGTAGTGCCCAGCATTGCTTCTCGCTTCTCTTTTTCGGCAGCAGTCAGATACTCCGAGGCTCTGATCGCCAGGGTCTCTTTCTCTATCATCCGCTGGACAGCTTCCTTGTATTTTTTAATAAAGTCAAAGCCCTTTGTCTTTAGAAACGGCGTGCGTTCCAGCCACTTATTGACCCAATCAAATAAAGGTCCATTGGCATAGATATCAGCCAATTCTTTCTGCTGGTGTTCAGGAAAGACAGAACTGTATTTTTGATTGTGGTAGGTCATCCGCTTATCCTCAGGCAGACCTAAGAGGCTTTCAATCATTCTGAATTGCACACTCTGAAATCCGGATGCGGGGAATAGATACTCTCTAAAATCTAAGAAGTCCAGTGGCGTCATGGTCTCCATCACCCCGATCTGATCGATAAGCAGCTGCATGACTTTCTCCACCCGATCCAACCTAGCGATCACGCTACCAATATTTCGCTCATCCAGCTTCTCCTCGGCAAACATCTCAATCACAGACTTTAGCTCATGTATGATCTGCTTAAACCACAACTCATACACCTGATGCGTAATGATGAATAACATCTCCTCGTGAGCTGGCTTGCCCAGCTGCTCACTTCGCAGTACTTGGGTGTCCAAGAGTGCATCCAGGCCCAAATAATTCTGATAGTGTATCGTAGAGTACTTTCCTTTCTTTGTCATTTACAATAATTTAAAACGTCCATGACGTCGATAACTACGACACCCATGTGGATAATTGAACTCATTTATTTTGAAGAGTGGCATTTCACCTTGAATTTACAATAATTTGAAACGTCCATGACGTGGATAACTACGGCAACCACGTAGATGATTGAACTTATGTATGTTGTATAACGGCATTTTTCTCTGAATTTATAATATTCTAAAATCACCTATTTTTTCTTGAATGGCATCTGCTCCTTTTTTCAGAGTTGACACATAGTTTTTGACCTCTGCTTCCTTGAATCGGTTAGCTGGACCTGAGGCGCTAAGGCTGGCCACCACTTCGCCTCGCTGATTAAGTACGGGTATGGCGACACAGATTAAACCCACTTCGTACTCTTCTTTATCAATGGCAAAATTTCGCTTTTTTATATGCTGTAATTCTACTTTAAATCCGTCATGCGTTGTCAGCGTCCGATCTGTGTAAGCTTTAGCTACTTGCTGCTCAAATAAATGACTTAGTATCTGCTTTTGTCGTTCAGGTGGCGCATAGGCTATGAGGACTTTGCCCAGTGCCGTGGCGTGTGCGGGACAATAACTCCCTATATGGCTGCTGATCTTTAAGCCCTGTGGACTCTCTACTTTATCCACATAGAACACCTGATGATTCTTCAGTACCGCCAGATGGACCGTCTCCGTGATATTCATGGCCACTGCTTCCAAGGCAGGATGGGTCTTTTCGATGAGTGCCGTTCTGAGTTCCACCCGATTACCCAGTTCAAACAGCTTCAGCCCCAGGCGATACTTTTCATTCGCTTCATCTTTGTCCAGAATCCCAATCTCATGCATCTGTGCTAAAAATCGGAAAACGGTGCTCTTATTTGAGCCAATCTCATGCGCCAGCTCCGTAACACCCCACTCTCGCTTAGTCGCTGTGAAATAATCGAGGAGAGCAAATGTCTTATGTACGGAGTTTTTTAAATCTAACACGATACATGCTTTTATTTATAGATTATGATTTGAAAAAAGATTGATTACGTTCGCTACATTAAAAAACGATCACCTAATGTAATAGTAAGTGTTCTGCTCAAACTTTCGGTTTTCTATCGACGTCCTGAGGTGTAATGGAATAAATTGTTTCATATGTTTAAATTTCAGAACTGAATACCAATCAGCAAATAACTAAGTTCAATCATCCACTTGGGTGTCTTAGTTATCTACGTCATAGACGTTTCATATGTTTAAATTTCAGGGCGAAATGCCTGTCAGCAAATAACTAAGTTTAATCATCCACTTGGGTGCCTTAACTATCTAAGTCATAGACGTTTCGTATGTTTAAATTTCAGGGCGAAATGCCTGTCAGCAAATAGCTAAGTATAATCATCCCCTAGGGTGTCTTAACTATCTACGTCATAGGCGTTTCATATAATAAAACATCGTTTTAATAATTGAACTAATATAATTAGAAAAAGGATAATGACAAAACAATCAGGGCCTTAGTGCCAAACTGCCTTTCTGAAGGATGAAAGCTTCCAACCTTACACCTCACATCTTCGTAATGACAAGATCAGAAAGCGTACCTTAAGGCCACAGTACGCACCCATGACAAGTCACCACTATCAAAGCATCATCATTGGAACCGGCTTCTCGGGTATCGCCATGGCTATCAAGCTACTGGAGCGGGGCATCACGAACTTCATCATCTTAGAAAAAGCAGCCTCGCTGGGTGGCACTTGGCGAGAGAATACTTATCCTGGAGCCGAGTGTGACATACCCTCCGCACTATACAGCTACTCCTTCGAGCCCTATCCAAAATGGGAGTACAAGTGGTCCATGCAGCCCCAGATACTAGAATACATGCACTACGTGGTGGATAAATATAAACTCAGACCCTTCATCAGATATGGACAAGAGCTGAGTACCGCCACTTGGGACGGCGCTCATCATCACTGGAAGATAATAACCACTGATGGCCAGGCATACCAATCCAAAACACTCATCACAGCCATAGGGCAGCTCCATCACCCCTCAGTGCCAGCTTTCCCAGGCAAGGACAGCTACAGTGGCCCGTCATGGCACTCCGCACAGTGGAATCATGATGTCCCGCTGGAAGGTAAGACAGTAGGCGTAATCGGGAATGCCGCCAGTGCCGTGCAATTCATCCCAGAAGTGGCGAAACGAGCTGGTCAGCTTAAGGTCTTTCAGCGCTCGGCTAACTGGATGCTACCCAAACAAGACAGAGCGTATAAAGAATGGGAAAAGCGGCTTGTGGAAAAGATACCTTTCCTACTACGACTATACAGACTGAAGATCTGGCTGCTCGGAGGCGCTCTATTCTTACTGATGAAAAAAGGCAATGATGCGCTCCGTCGATTTTATGAACAGAAAACCATCAGCTACATAAAGAAGCACATCAAAGATCCTGACTTGGTGCAGCAGCTGACGCCGACGTATCCCTTGGGAGCTAAGCGCGTCCTATTCTCTGACAGCTACTACCCTGCTCTGGCTCAAGAGCACGTGCAGCTCATCCCTGGCGGCGTCCATGGCATCACGCCCACAGGTGTCATCACTCCAGATGGCCAAGAGCACAGCTGCGATATTTTAATTTATTCCACAGGATTCAAGACTAACCCTTTCCTTTTGGACCTCGATATCAAGGGCACTGATGGCATCAGCATCCAGGAGCACTGGAAGGATGGTCCACAGAATTACCTCGGCATGACCACTGACAAATTTCCCAATCTATTTCTGATGTACGGCCCCAACACCAATCTGGGGCATAACTCCATCATCATCATGAGTGAGGCACAGGCAGACTATATCTCAGACTGCGTCAGCACCATGCAAGAAAAAGCGTGGAAATCAATGGTGGTGAAAGAAGAGGCTCTAAAGGAATATCATACGGAGATACAGAAGCGACTATCCAATATGATCTGGACCACCATCGATGACAGCTGGTACCAATCAGCGAATGGCAATATCCCCAACAACTTTCCAGGGCGAACCATGGAGTATAGGAAAAGACTAAGCAAGGTTAATTTTACCCATTTTATAATCAATGAATCATAAAACCAGATACGAAATATCACAAATTACACAGACAAAATAATAGATGATGATAGAAACTCAATTGCATACTGACATGCCTTATTAAAACTTATCCCCATGACAAATTACAGTCCTGTCATTTTTATGATTCTCCTTATCACATCTTCTTGCATCAATCGCAAAGCACCGCAGCCAATAGCAATGAAGAGCGAGACAGTGAACAACAACGCTTTCCTCGATTCATTAGAACATGATCTGGAAACGGAATACAGCAAGGGCCATCTTCCTGGTTTCGCCCTTTCTATTTTTACCTCAGAAAAGATCATTTTTCAAAAAGGATATGGTTACGCCAATATTGAGGAGAAAAAAGAAATGAATACCAATACCGTCCAAGGCATAGCCTCCATAAGCAAGACACTCATTGCTGTGAGTTTGATGAAAGCGGTCGAACTTCAGAAGATTGGACTCGATGATCACATCAATGACATTCTACCATTCCCTGTCATTCATCCACAGCATAAGGACATCCCAATAACCATCAGACAGTTAGCAACTCATAGCTCCAGCATCAGTGATGACGGTCAGTATAGGAGATCCTATGTCTTTGAAGAGACCCTCGATAAAGATGAATTCCCGCCGGCTTGGACTGATCATATTGCAAGCTACAATCAGAATAAGCCCATGAAAATGGAAACATTTTTAGAGCAACTATTCCACGCCGATGGGACCTGGAACACGGAGCAAAATTTCACAACGGAAAAGCCTGGTACCAGCTATGAGTACAGCAATATAGGCGCCGCCCTATTGGC
>CALFUK010000037.1 GCA_937929945.1 uncultured Saprospiraceae bacterium | reverse complement strand
ACCTCTCCAGATTCTAACAACTTGACTTTGTCTTTCTTGAATGCTTCACTGTACTTTTGTCTTGGTTTGCTTTTCATCGTTATGTAATTTGTGAAAAGTTTTCCACATCAAAGCTGTCAACGTATTTCATGAGACATCAGTCAATCAGCAAATAACTAAGTTTAATCATCCACTTGGGTGTCTTAGTTATCTACGTCATAGACGTTTCATGTGTTTAAATTTTTAAGCGAAATGTCAATCAGCAAATAACTAAGCTTAATCATCCACTTGGGTGTTTTAGTTATTACGTCTTACACATTATGCATTAATATTTTTTGTGAATATTCCTTGACTCAGATATCTATAGAATCCAATGAATTTTAATACCAACCAATTCACCTCAAATCACACAGATACGAGCATTGGAAGATACGATATTGCTTTGTGTATTTTCATTTTGCTTGATAATTTTAGGATGGAGCATCATGAGAGAAGCGAACTTGTTAACGATTACAGAGTTGGAACACGAATATTATTGTCAGTAATTATATACGACTTACCTATCCTGGCGGGCTTAGCAATCCCATTGATGCTGGGCTTAGCCGTTATTATCAGGTTACACCTCCTTAGTGTTACGAGAGAATCTCTTCGAAAGAATGAATGAACTTGTCTAAGATCGCTGAGCTGGCTCATGGGTATTATCGTCAGTATTTATTGTGGCTTACCTATCCCTGGCGGGCTTAGCAATGGCACCCCCATCAACACTACGTGAAAGATCATTTTTTAAATGCCGAAGCCAAGCTCTCACCCAAAGACCCATCATTCTGAAAGTGGATGGACTCCAGACCAAAGGCCCTTGCCGCAAGCACATTGCGCTCATTGTCATCGATGAAGATGCAGCGCGACTTATCTAAGTCATAGCGGTCCATCATGAGTTGATAAAACTCAGGTGCAGGCTTGCGCATACCCTCTTCACCAGAGACCAGGACACCTTCGAACCAATGTAAAAAATCAAACTCCCTAAGCGCAATGGGCCAGGTCTCTGCACTCCAATTCGTCAGTGCATAGACTTGATACTCAGGATTGTCAATGTATTCTTTGAGTATCGAGACGCTATCCTCGATGGCCCCTCCAAGCATCTCAGGCCAGCGACCGTAGAATGCTTGAATCGCTTCTCGCCATTTTTCCTCTGGATGCTCTGATAGTAATTGCGCTGTGCCCGCTTGCAGGCTGCGCCCAGCATCTTGCGCTTCATTCCAGTCACTGGTCGCGATATGCTCTAAAAAATATTCAATCTCTGCTTCTGAGTCAAAGAGCTTTCGATAGAGGTATCTGGGATTCCAGTCTACCAGGACGCCGCCGAGGTCAAATATGATGGTATTAATTTGATTCATTTCCTTTGGGTATATTTATAAGTTTAGTTGTAAAGCTGAAATATCTGATCTCAAGTAGCTATGGCAAATCATCCACTGGTGTCTCTACATGAAACACTTCGTTGACGCTGATCGCATTGAATTCTTGCCTGAGCTGTGGGCTGTCCCTCCAGAAAAAATAGCAGGCTACCATAAGAAAGATCACCGCAATCAATGACCCCTCATAGCCAAAATCACCACCTGTCCAGATGTCCGCTCCCTTATCTTGCAGAGACCAAAAGCTATATGTCTTAAATCCACTCACCTCAAACCCCAAGACTGTGCTCTGGACATAGTTCCAAGCAAAATGCATCCCCGTGGGCGCCCAAATAGTGCGATATCGAATAAAAAGTAAGCCCATTAGGACTCCTCCAAAAATGAGATTAGCCGCTCCTATCCAGCTGATGCCTGCATTGCCCACATGCAGCAGGGCAAACAAAATAGACGAGATGATGAGCGCACTCCAGGTCCCAAGTCGATGCTCTATCGTAGGGATGAGGTAAGAGCGAAATATCACCTCCTCACTGAAACTCTGAAAGATAAACATGATTAAAAAGCCAACTAATAAATAAACATTCGGATCAGTGCCCATGATACCTATCTGACCAGTGACTAGTAAAAGTAAGAATCCGACAAAGACGAGTACACTCCCCCAGAGCATCCCGATACCAAGCTGTCCCGCCATGCCGCGCAGATTAAAGCCTAGTTCTTGCTGATTCCTTTTGAAAAGCAATCGATGAATAGCCCAAGTCACCCCTACGACGATAACACACATCGGTAAATAGGTGAGAACAAGCAACTCAAAGGGATCTTCAGACAGCACACCTACTTCATGATCTCCTGCCATCTGACTGCTCAGTATGGGATAGATCAAACCGAAGAAGAGGCCCATCAGTACGAGCACAAAGAACAGGGTCAAAAGAAGCTCTAAGAGCAAGAGTCCAGACTGCTTCAGTATATGTTTCATGCTGTAATCAATTTTGGGGAGCATTGATGAAATTGACAATACTTTGAGTAAGCTCCACAGGCACCTCCTGAGGTATCAAATGTCCAGCACCATCCATCTGATGGCAGACAGCCGCAGCGGCAGCATCTTGGACGGCCTGCCAGTCTGCCTCAGTCCTCATCACATCAGAATGCTCGGCTCTGACGATCATACACGGATGCTGAATCTCTCGGAGCGAAGGCCAAGGGTCAGATGCCGTAGCGTAGATCATAGCCTCCCATTCTCGCTTATAGCTGAGGGTGTAGCCACCAGCATTCTCTTTGATTCCGTGAGTGAGAAATGCTTCTTGCGATGCCGGTGTGAAGCGCTGAAAAAATGATTTCGACTCAAAGTATGTTTGAGCCTCCGCTTTACTGGGCCACTGATCTCTTCTCTTAGAAGCTTGCAGATACATGGGGTTAAATTGTTTGAGCTGATCAAGAGATTTACCTTTTTGCATATCATACACTTGTCGAGGCAAGATCACAGGATCAATCAAGACGATCTGAGAGAACAAATCAGGTCGCTGCACAGAGGCCAGCAGTGTGGCTATGCCCCCCATGGAGTGCCCCATCCCAATCACCTGAGTCAGCGACTGCTCTTCCAAAAAGCGAATGAGATCATCTGCTAAAACACTCCAGCTACTGAAATCAGCAGCATCCTCCCCTTCCCATACGGGCCGCTGATGCATCCCCACTACACGAAAGTGCTGGGTCAGCTCATCCAGAAAGGGACGATAAGTCTTAACGGGATAAGCATTAGCATGTGCAAAATGCACAATCGGGCCTTCTCCTCCAAAATCTTCAAATGCGATCACTATTTCTTAATTTGCTGCTAATATAAGCCAATCCAACCATCACAAGTCTGAAGCTATGACAGATAAAGAAAAAGACTGGTACATCATCGACAATGTAGATATGATCGATTCGCCATCATTACTGCTCTATCGCGAGCGGGTCATCCATAATATAGAGCTGATGATCGCTACAGCGGGTGATGCGAATCGCTTAGCACCGCATGTCAAAACCAATAAAATGCAGGAAGTAGGTCAGCTGATGATCGACCGAGGCATCTCACACTTTAAGACCTCCACTATAGCTGAGGCGGAAATGATGGCTATGGCTGGAGCATCTCAGATTACCATAGCTCACCAGCTAATCGGACCTAAGATCAATCGATTGATGAGTCTGATTCAGGCGTATCCACAAAGCCAGTTTTCCATTATTTTGGATGACCTGCAGATCGCGCAGAAGACAGCAGCATTAGCACAGCAAGCGAAGGTGGTCATCACGTGCTATGTCGATGTGAATTCTGGAATGGATCGCAGTGGCTTCCCCATCAGCAGTGAGCTACTTCAATTCTACAAATCTATCCATCAACTCGATGGGCTAAAGCTCGCAGGTCTACATGTCTATGATGGGCACTACAGAGACCCTGACTTTCAGCAGAGGAAACAGGATATTACCGATTCATTTGAGCAGGTCGAAGACATCGCGGGCCAGATCAGCACAGCAGGGATGACGACTCCTCAGATCATTGCTGGAGGCTCTCCAGCCTTCAGCACCCACAGTATGAATAAACATGTGAAGGCCAGTCCAGGCACCTCCGTTTTTTGGGATTGGAATTACAGTCAGATGTGTCCTGAGCAGGCCTTTCTGCCAGCGGCATTAGTCCTGAGCAGAATCATATCCAAACCAGCTCCTGGCATCATCACCATTGACTTAGGCCACAAGGCCATTTCAGCGGAAAACCCCATCGATAAGAGAGTGAAGTTCTTAAATATTGGCGACCACACTTTGATCAGCCAGAGTGAGGAACACGGAGTGATCAAAGTCCCAGACTGCAGCATCTTCACAGTGGGCCAAGAGCTATATGGACTGCCCTACCACATTTGTCCTACGGTGAATGCTCATCAGGAAGCAAACGTCATAGAACAGGAAATATGCAAAGAGAAATGGCGCGTGATTGCCAGAGATAGACGAATCAATATATGATACTGGCTTCATGACTCAGCGACTATTCTTACACCACAAAGACCTATCCTAATATGACTGTAATGATCAGACTAACATTCTACACTATAATCCTGGCATGCTGCATCTCTGCATGCGCAGCTCATCAAGCTAAGAAGAGTCATGTCTCCTCGGACTTGATGCAATACAGTCATCCAGACAGCTTAGCATTCACGCTCACAGATCATAATAACCTACTGGTTACTGCCATGCTCAATCAAGTAGATAGCCTCCAGCTGATGCTGCATACTGCGGCCTCAGATGTCTCCATCACAGAGGATGCTGCCGCCAAAATCAGCAAGAGTCTGACCAGCGAGTCGACTGCAGCCAAAGCCTGGGGAGGAGATGGAGAAATAAAATACTCCATCAATAATCTACTGAGCATCGGACAGTCAAAGTGGGACAGCCTCACCGTATGGATCAATAAAAATTCTGGACCAGGCTCTGATGGAAAATTTGGCCCTGGACTCTATGAAAATAAATTCATCGAAATTAATCACGACATCCAGATGCTGATCATCCACGATAAGCTACCTCAGACATCCGACGCTTTCGAAAAGTTTATCTTGGAGATGGACGATCACAACATGCTGATCACCGGACAGATGGGGATCACAGATCAAGCTTTGGAAAATCAATTTTTGATTCACTCTGGATTTGGCGGCACCATCCTGATTGATGATGCTTTTGCCAGTGCTCACAGGCTGAGCGATCAGCTTAAGATCACAGATGAGAGCCAATTAAAAGATTCTTTCGGAAATGTGCTAAAGACGAATAAAGCCGTACTCCCCTCTTTCGCCATTGGCCCGTATAAGTTTGACGATCTACCAATGAGTTTTTTCGAAGGCAAGATTGGGCCACTTAGCCGCAGTGTGCTTGGCGGTGCTTTACTGAAGCGATTCAACATTATCATAGCGATGCACGAAGGGCATATTTATCTTCAACCTAACGAGCTCTACGACACTCCATTTATAGAGTCTTGGTGTCCTCTTGCCACTGTAAGATGAGCAGAAGATTACATTTCCCCAATGCTTGAAAAATTCTCGACTTCGATGGATTGGCCTGCCTGTAATTCTCCTAAATAGACATTGCCAATCCTCATGCGGAAGAGTCTAAGTGTGGGGTATCCTGCAGCCGCAGTCATCTTGCGCACCTGCCTGTACTTACCCTCTCGTAGGGTGATGGACAGCCAGCAGGTAGGTCCATGGCGGTCATCTCTGATCCTTTTCGTACGCGCCAGAAAGATAGGTGCGGGATCAAGCAGCTTGACATCGCAGGGCAGCGTCTTGTAAATAGTGCCTCTCGTGGATATATCTATCCCCGCTCGAAGCCGCTCTATACTCTCTGCTGGCACCTCTCCGTCGAGCTGCGCATAATATTCTTTCTCCACTTTTTTACTGGTCACATACGCGCTCACCTTTCCATCAGTCGTCAGCAGCAATAGGCCCTCAGACTCTTCGTCTAAGCGTCCGATCGCCATGGTCCCTTCTGGAAAATCTCCCAGTTCGCCCAGTAGCTTTTTATTTCTTCTGATGTTTTGATTATTGACAAACTGTGATAAGTAGCCGAAAGGCTTGTGGATGATAAAGTGACGGTGATCGGGCAATGAGAATGATTTATCTATGAATGAGTAGATGAAAAAAAATCGACTCAGCTATACGAGTCACGTATTATTAACTAAGCTGAGTCAGACTAAGCCAGATGTATACCAAGACATCGATCTGCACCTGACATCAGACCTACAATAATTAAAGCAAGATTCTGACTAAGAGAACATCACGTATGACAAAATCACAATGATCGTAATGGCCAGCCCCACAGGCTTGACATAGCGATATGGTGTGATATCTACTTCCTCTGTGTAGGGCAGATCAAAGGCTACCTGACGAGGCTTTAGCAATCCGATCACCAGCATAATGATGATATTCATGACAAACAAGATCGCCATCACGTGTAAAAAATGCGGATAGCTCTCCTCTCCAAACACATAAGGCTTCAAGACGAACTGGCTGATGGAATACAGCACAGCACCCAGTACAATGGCAATCTTAGCAGCTATGGCTGGCACGTACTTAGTCAGGTATCCGACGACAATGATTGTCAAGATGGGAATGCTGTAACATCCATTCACCTCTTGGAGATAGCCAAACAAGCCATCAGGCGCGTAGGCAATCAATGGAGCGATAAACATGGCAAAAATCGCTAACACAATCCCAAATCGCTTACCGACTCTGACGACTGTAGCATCATCAGCATCAGGATTAATGTGCTCTCTATATATATCCAGGCCAAACAAAGTCACCGAGCTATTCAGCGCACTATTGAAGGAACTTAGAATCGCTCCAAACAGGACCGCAGCGAAAAACCCTAATAGCGCCACTGGCAAGACTGTCTTCACTAACTTAGGATAGGCCTGATCCGCAATCTCCAGCTCGCCCTTAAATATATAAAAGGCAATCATCCCAGGGATAACTAAAATCAGAGGTCCTAATATCTTGAAGCCAGCAGCAATGAGCAGTCCTTTCTGCCCTTCCTTCAAATTCTTAGCAGCGAGTGCTCGCTGAATGATCGCCTGATTCGTGCCCCAATAAAAGAGCTGCACCAACATCATCCCCGTAAATATCGTAGCAAAGGGCACTGAGGCATCTGGACCACCGATCGCATTAAATCTTTCAGGCGCATCATGATATAGATTCGTCATGCCAGTCACGACAGAGCCGTCACCGATATGCATCAGACCAAAAACAGTTATCATGATCCCTCCGATCAGTAGGCCTCCAGCATTAATCGTATCCGAGATGGCTACAGCCCTCAATCCACCAAAGATGGCATAGATCGAGCCGATGATCCCGATGCCCCATACACAGATCCAGAGAGCCGCTGTATGTGATATACCAAAGGCTTCTGGTACATCAAACATGGTGACCAGCGCCAATGATCCAGAATAGAGAACGATCGGTAAAAAGACAATCACATACCCAGAGAGAAACAAAGCTGTGGCAATGGTCTTTGTCATAGTGTCGTACCTGACTTCTAAAAACTGGGGTACTGTGGTAATCCCGCCTTTCAGGTATCTTGGCAATAAAAATAGAGCTGTGACCACCATAGCCATTGCAGCTAAAGTCTCCCAGCACATCACTAAGATTCCCTCAGTGTAGGACTGGCCGTTCAGGCCGACGATCTGCTCTGTCGATAGATTCGTCAAAAGAAGTGAACCAGCTATGACACCTGCGGTCAATGATCGACCACCCAAGAAATAGCCATCCGACGTCTCCTTAGTCTTACCTGTCAGCTTATAAGAGAGTCCAGCTACAAGAAGAGTAACTGCTAAAAAAGATAGTATTGCCATGCGACTAATTGATTTTCATGATTTGAGGTGACTAAGATAATATTCCTCTCCAGAATCTATCAACATCCATCAGCAGCATTCCTGAATCTCTTTAGACACTATCGCTTATCCTGAAAATAGTGAAGGCCTTGATGAATGTTCACCAAAGCCTTCTTATCTATATAGGATTATAAATTCTCTTTATTGAATCATGATCTTCTCTACACGTCGCTCACCCTTCTCAATAAAGCTGATGATGTGCATGCCTGGGTTCAGCCGATCAGTGCTCAGTGTCAACTTAGATTCTGCTTCATAGCTTTTTTGCTCGATGACTCTACCGCTCATGTCAGAGATATACACCTCTCCACTATGGATATCACCATCAGTATACTCTACTTGTATATCGTCACCCTGCCTCAATATACTTGGATACACACTCAGCTCCATTGACGGCAATGCGCGCTTAGCAGATAGAGCATCCGAGGATACAACTTCAGGCTCGACCAGCGCTTTAGTCGCACATCGCTCTATGCGAATGTCATCTAAGAATATGTATTCGAAATTGGATGTGGTGACCGCTCTAAATCGAAGCTTGGTATTCTTTGTGGAATTTATAGTCGTCTCCATAGAGATATCTCGCCCAGCAGCAAAGTCTTTTTGTGCTTCCCATCGCTCATGTAGCCTATACCCACTTCCATTATCGACTTCTAAAACAAAAGCATCGCCTTGCTCCACTAAGAATGAATAAAAACTAAAGGATACATGAACCGATTGATACCCTGACATTTTGATGGCCTTCGTCGTGTATATCGAGGACTGGATTCCGTTATTGCCTCTGATAGCAACAGATCGCACACCAGAATTAGCAAAGGTCACTCCAGCATTAATAAAGGCATCTCTCCCTCCATCAGCCCAGATACCGTAGGCACCATCTTCAAAATCATTGAAATCAAACTGTGTACAAGATCCACCCGCTACATCACCAGGCTCTTCGCCACCAGCATCGCCAAAACTAACTTGCGCCACAGTCGCACCACAAGTATTATTACCCTCATTACTTTCTTCTACATTATTAGAAAAATCTGCAATGTATCCCACATAATATTTCCCATCGGGGATGATGCTCCCTCTGAGATTAAAGGATTTTGTTTTTGCGACAGACTCATTCGCTTTAAGTCTCTCTATCAGATCATAGCCAAGATAAAAGTCATCAGTCGTAATCGTTCTATCAGATGATAGATAATAAGCCAGGTAGCTAAACTGATTGGCCACTTTATCTCCCTGATTTTTCACGGTGGTGTTAGCTATCTGCAATACTTGATTATTCCAGCTTACAGTACCACATGATACGATTAGATCAGCTTGCTTTACTTCGGCAGGCTCTTCTGCTATGTTCATTTTTTTCTGATACACGCATTGGTTATTTCCTTCATTAGCTTCAGTAAGTCGGCCATCATAGTCAGCGACCACACCGAGGTAGTAATCACCTGGCTCCAGATCAGTCTCACTCATGAGAAAACTCGCCGATAGTGTCGATGATGCTCCAGCTGATAAGGCAGGGACTAATCGAGTCCCCAGTAAATAATCGGTAGTTGAGATAGCCTCATCTCTGGATAGGTAGTATGCTACATAGCTCTGAGAGCTCGCCGCTACCCCACCTATATTTCTTACTTTAATATTATTGAATGCGACTTGGGTGCTGCTGATCTGAGTCGTGCCACACTCTATTTTTAAATCTGCAGGTGTAGCTGCTGACTGAGTGCTGACCTTCGGTGAGCTGTGATAGCAGGTGTTATTTGCTTCATTGGATTCTTCGATGCTGTTGTTAATATCGACCATGATACCCAGGTAGTAATTACCACTACCCAAATCAAATTGGCTCAAATCAAATGTGGCATTCTCAGTGCTCTCAGCTCCCGCAGAAAGTGATGGTATATAGTCATATCCTAGGTAGATATCTTCTTCTGTTATTTTGGTATCAGTAGAGAGATAATAGCCTATGAATGTAAACCCAGTCTGAGTAGATTCACTTACGTTTTTCACTCTGACCTGGTTGATGATGATTCTATTGCCTTCGACTTTCACTGTACCACAATCTTTCAACTGTAAGTCGGCTAGTGTTTCAGCTTCTACCTGAGCAGGGGCTTCTATCTTAATGGCGTCATTATGCTGGCAGTTGTTATTTGCCTCATTAGACTCCTCGATGTCATCGGTGTGATCCACAATGACTCCGATATGGTATTTGCCAGCAGCTAGGTTTAGCTCGCTGATGTTAAGATTCTTATTGACCTGTCTTTCGTTATAGGCGCCGATACTGACCAGATTAGTGGTACCTATAAGTCTGTCACCAGTCGTGATGGTCTTATCATCAGAGATATAGTAACCTAAGGTAACTCTGCCTCCACTGGGCGCCGAAGAATTATTTTTGACTGTCATTCCTAAGATTGATATGGCATTGCCATTGACTGAGACACTACCGCAAGAGTTGATAATCAGGTCAGGCTTAGCTGCTGGCTCATTGTCGACTACTGTGACGTCTGGTGTACCACCTGTGGATGCTCCGGCAGCAGATGGCGGATAGAGATCATCGACACACTGCACGTCGAGCGGAGTGATGGTGCCGCCAGAGAATGGGTTCATATTAGCTGCCCCGCTGGCAGCGCTAATGTGATTAAGTCCAATGGTATGGCTTATCTCATGTGCGATGATGGAAGAAAAATCTGAAATCGGCGATCCGCTGCTGTAGTCTCCACAGTTGCAGTTGCCCATACCCTCGTTCACAATGACGTATCCATAGACAGCAGTATTGAATGTTTCTCCATTCGCTATATGATTACCAATAGCCCAAGCTCCTCCTTTAGCCACTGTGCCAGCACAGTTATTAAGCGCAGGGATTTCATTACATGGATCACCAAACTGGACAAGTGTCACACGCTTAGTACCAAACTTATTATCTATATAGCTGTCGTAATTACCTCCAAAATAGCTAAGATCATAGGCTCTTCCATTATTACAGTTAGAACTGAAGCCGCTGTAGCTTCCTCCTAAAGATAGCTTTACGCCCTGATAGTTGTTATTCATATAGTCGATGGTCTCACGCATCTCTTTGTCTACCGTAGAGCACTCAGAATTAGCATTTTGGTAGTAGACTGGTAAGGCATCTGTCCCCAGATTCTCTACCTGGTATCGTCTACCATTGTTAGACTGGAGATAGCTGCAGTGTGCTGGAGAGGCTTTCAGGACTTTTGCTGTGAGAGACTGCTCGGCAGCTGGCGCTTTCATTTGAGAGATGTCAATCTTTCCACCTATTTCTTGGTGAGATCGCAATGTCTTCACTAAGGCCTCCTTATCATATACATGATGGATGACCTCACGCTCTTGCTTCAGTATTTGCAGATCACCTTTTAGGTATCGAGGGACGAAGTATTTCTTTTGCTTCTTACTGATCTCTTGGAATACATAGTAGGACATGCATTTAGGCGCATAGGTATCATCCTCTAACCTGTCTAAGAAAAGTAAATACACATCTCCCTGGTGAAAATCAAAACTACCATGGGTGATGTTGACATAATCTCCGATACGCTGCTCACCTGACTTAATACTGATCTGTCCAGGAGCTGATCCCTTCAGTACTTCTAATACTTGAAACTCTCGAATCGCTTCTGACAAATCGCCAGTCACCAATGATTTTTCTTGTAATGCCTTTACGACAACAACGGTGTGACTGGCATCTGTGAGATGGGTCATGTCACTGAATGGAATAATGGAAGTAGAAAATAATAGATTTGAGAAAAGACTAATCAATCCCAATAGCATAACTCGATGCATACAACGAAATAATTTAAGATTTTAAAAAAGCGATTCGGACTTTCTTAATTACTGAGGATTAGGATTAGATATGTTCGTGGTATTGAGGGAGTTAAGGTGTAGGATTCCCTTCAATTGGTGATGTAAATATAACTTTCCAAAAGAATTCTCCTACAACTCATGGCGACATTTTTAGAAAAAGATGTTTTATTTCTTAATGCCTGGCCTTGAGCCAATTATATATCAGTTTTAACAAATATGATTATATTTTAATACGGTCATTTTACACATCATCACCTACATAGGAGAACATATTAGAAAAACTACCTATGTTTTTCCATTCTACGAGCATGACTGTATAGGATGATCTGCTCTATTTTGCAGCCTGAAGATATTCTTGCGCTCTGAGTATGGCATTCTGCTGCACATTACGATAGAATAGATTGAAGTCGACGATGTGATAGTTCTTTCGCGTGAAGAGAAAGCTCCACGGAAATTTAGGCCGATTCGTCCAGATGACGCCTTCGTGTGCTTCGGCATTGACCCTGCCCCGATAGACCTTATTGAAATTACGAAAGACAGACCCTTCATTTAGTGATTCATCTGCGTAGCTGCCATCTAATTTCCAGTGCAGAGGATTCGTAGCTAAGAATTGCTCACCTGACCAAGTCTTCGGGGTCGTGCCCCTTCGGTAAGCTCGCCAAGCCATGAAGCACTGCGTATCACGCTCATCCTCGCAGGGCTTAATGTGTGCGAAGTAATCCTTCAATACAGGCATCCCGACTAGGTATGCAGCTACCAGCTGATCCTTAAGCGGGGTCCCATCAATGTGCTTTTTTATCAGTGGCGCACTATGGGTGGTGCCTTGGCTGTGGGAGGCTATGATAAAGGGTCGGCCCTCATTCTCATGCGCCATGTAGTACAAGAATGCAGCTTCTACATCACGATATGCTTTTTGGAAAGCCGCCTCAGAAGACTTTTTATCCTCGGAACTATAGGCGTAGATGTGTGCCTGCCTGTATCTGGGGGCGTAGACCCTGCCTGCCTGATTGAAGATTGAGGCTTGATACAGGATGGTCGATTCATCTGTGCGCTTATTCAGCTTCTGATCGTTGATGTCAGCATTCCAGCTTTCGTGGCCTTTTTTTCCAGTGTAGGTAGTGGGATGAATGAAGAAGACATCTATATCCAGATCTTTAGATGTGGCCAGAACCTTACTGCCTGGGACTCGGTCAGCAGGATCGACTTTATCAGGATGTGCCGCCCAGTGTGTGAGTAGGCCGTAGTCCACGGCCTGACTTTCTACTTGCTGAAAGGCGCTCATCGGCACATGAGTCTTGCAGCCGATGCATGAAAGCAAACAAAGTAAAAGAGTGAACTTAATATATGAATACATCCGATATGATCTTGGCTATAAAAATTAACAATAACAGAGCTCCAGTGATGCTTTCAGCTTCTCGTAAGCTCGACATAAAGGGCTAACGAATACATGAGTTAAATTGATGATGTGAATACCGCCTTTTTTTTTACTAAAGACCTCGAACATAATGTAGATCAAGAAGTGCCTTAGCTTAAAATCAGCTTAGTCCTTTGGCTTATCATACCAATATAGCTACATTCGGTCCGTGTACATTCCCAAGATATATGAAGCTCCATCGGCCAGTCATGTTCAGTCATTCATCGAGAAAAATGGCTTTGCTACACTCACTGGCTGTGGTGGTGATAGCCAGCTGATGGCCAGTCATGTGCCGCTGCACCTGTATATTACAGACCAAGAAGAATACCT
>CALFUK010000036.1 GCA_937929945.1 uncultured Saprospiraceae bacterium | reverse complement strand
GTCCCAAGGGTTGGGCTGTTCGCCCATTAAAGTGGCACGCGAGCTGGGTTCAGAACGTCGCAAGACAGTTCGGTCTCTATCTGCTGTGGGCGTTTGAATATTGAGAAGATCTGACACTAGTACGAGAGGACCGTGTTGGACATACCTCTAGTGTACCAGTTGTGCCGCCAGGTGCATTGCTGGGTAGCTATGTACGGAATGGATAAGCGCTGAAAGCATCTAAGCGCGAAGCCAACTTCAAGATGAGTATTCATTGAAGGGTCGTGGAAGATTACCACGTTGATAGGATATAGGTGGAAGTGTGGTGACACATGGAGCCGAGTATTACTAATTACCCGAAAGCTTCCTTTTTTTCTTTTTAATTCTTTTATTTCGATTTACTTTATCAATCTGTCATTTTTTAATTTTGACTACGTTTTATTATACTTAAAGATATAGTAGCGTGATCTATTGATCCGTTACAAAAGATTTAGGTGGTTAAAGCGAGGGTGTTCCACCTCTTCCCATTCCGAACAGAGAAGTTAAGCCCCTCAGCGCCGATGGTACTAAGCAATTGGGAGAGTAGGTCGCCGCCTTTTTTTTTATGAAAGCCTTGTTATTAATTTAGCAGGGCTTTCTCCTTTTGTACTTGTTTGCAATGTAGTAGAGAACAGCCAACTACACATACTCACACATAGCTGATGTCACGGAGCCTTTATGTAAGAGTGATAAATCACTCTTAGGCTGCCATCGTTCGGTTATATCTTTTTTATGAAAGCCTTGTTATTAGTTTAGCAGGGCTTTCTCCATTTATACTTATATATAATGTAGTTGAGTGCATCGATCTACACCTATCTATACGTGACTGATGTTATGGTTCCTATGCGTATGAGTGATATTTAGTCACTCTTATGCATTAGTCTTCGTTCAATCATGCCTTCTTTATGCAAGCCTTGTTCTTAGTGTAGCAGGACTTTCTCCTTTTAGAATAGTTTATAACAATGTAGAGAGCGGCGACCTACGCTGACTATCCTCTGGCTGATGTACTGATGTAGCGCTTTCTTTACTAATGAGTGTTATATATATTCACCCTTATGCCTAATATATCGTTCTGTCATACCTTTTTACTAAGATTAATCGAGAGATATGTAAAATCACGCCGGCAAACAGATAACGAGCGAGTTTTGACCAAATCTCAGGGTAGCAGTGCCTTCTAATTTAGCAGGGTATGCTTCATTTATAGTAGCTTGATTTCGGAATAGAGGACAATGACACATAAAATTATATTATTTGATATAGCTGTGGCCTCTTAAGAAATCGCTGATCAGACCTTGAGGATAATTATGGTGCCTCTTATTGTTATTTAGTCATAGCTTTTCGCATAGGGTCAATTGATAAGGTCTTATCTTTCCGACATGGCGTTGAATAACTATAAGTGGAAGTTTGAGTTGGTTTCAATAGCGATGTCTGTACTCATCAGTCTGATGGTCCTATTACCGATATATGCGAATACCAGAGACTATGCATTCTATTTTTTCAACTTTTGTTTTGTGTTTCTATTTCTGTCATTTACCCGCTATATTTTTTTGTTGCGGATGACACCTTTCTCACATCATCAGTTGACTAAGCTTATTTTCATATTCTTGGCTATACCACTAATTTGGTTGATTTTGGATGGTGTGGGACAGTTTCAAGCGCATAGTGATGAGATCGGCTTACAGTCCTTTGTAGAGCACCTACCAGCAGATAAGCAGGTGTCCATCATCTCCTACATGAAGAATCAGATGCTTTTCTTTGGCTCGGGCTCCATCGTCGCGACCATTATTTTAGCACTTCGTCTGATTGTCTCTATATGGAGAGTTAAGAATACTTCAAAAGTTTAGGGTTTGGTTTTTATTAGGATTGTGTGATGTCGAGACTTAAGCTTCCTTGTCAGATTTATCTACAGCAAATCATATGTTTAAGTTTCAGGACGAAGGACCAATCAGCAATTAACTAAGTTCAATCATCCACTTGGTTGTCTTAATTATCTACGTCATAGACGTTTGATAGCTATTACCATCAAGGAAATGAACACATAGATCAAATACAGTCACTACATTTGTCATAGTGAATGATCTATTAAAAAAGGGTGTTGCCTACGTCATATTACTTCTTGGGGTCATCAGTATTTTCTACCATATCTTAGGCGAGGACTTATTCAGACTTAATGAGGTTCAGTTTGACACCAGTGGAGATGGATTTAAGAATTATTTTTCTTTCGCCTACCAATACCAATATGGTTCAGGGATGCATTTCGATGGGTTGTTGTATCCATTTGGTGACATGGCTGTTTATGCTGACGGTCAGGTGATCATTGTCTGGCTGCTCCAATTGTTTAAAATGGTAGGGCTGGATGTATCTTCATCATTAATCGGCATTGTCAATGGACTGCCGCTACTATGCTGCTACGTCGGTACAGTATGCCTTTATCATATATATAAGCACTTCGGGGTCCACTGGATGGCCAGTGTTTTATTTGCGATTATCTGTATGGCATTGAGTCCTCAGTTACTGCGGGTGCAGAGCCACTTCGCGCTGGCTTATCCTTTCATACCTATGCTGTGGTTGTATTTACTTAAGCATGAGGCGCATCTGACATTTGGAAAAATCATTGTACTAACCGGCGCACTTTTTTGCTCAGGATTTGTGCATCCGTATCACATCTTTATTTTGTCCACATTCATTTTTCTCTTAGCCACAGCTATACTGCTGAAGCTGCGCCTGCTGCGCCATAAGCTTTACTTGTGCAGTATACTACCTATGCTATTGTTTTATGGCTTAGTCAAGCTTATTGATCCCTATGATGATCGGCCCTCTAATCCCTTCGGCCTGGAGCATCACAATACCATATGGGGTGATCTGTTGCCTTATTATGGATGGTTTAGAGATTGCTTCGATGGAGTTGTCATTTACAGGCCTTACTACAGTGAGGGCTATGCCTACTTGGGCTGCTTGCTCCTGATATTACCCATCTATCTGATTGGGAGGAGCATCTATAATATTAGGGGAGAGAAGTCGGCACCAGTAGAGATACCTCATACCTATCTATTTGCGGGCTTGGCAGCTTTGTTCTTAGGTGCAGGTCTGCATGTCCTTTTCACAGGTGGCTTGATTCTGGAGCTGCTACCACCACTCAAGCAGTTTAGAGGATTAGGGCGTTTATCATGGATCTATTACTACATCATATTTGTGATTCTTTCAATTGGTTTTTATCAATTGGTAAGTCGGATCAAGTCGCCAGCTGTGAGGGTATTCCTATTCTTAGTCGTCTTGGTGATCTGGATGCATGAATCTCAGCATTACCATCGAACCATCGGAGCTAACTACCAGAAGTATAGCACATCGAATAACTTTAAGGATCGGCACATCATTCAGGATATGCTGGCTGCAGTATCTATGGATCACAGTTATTTTCAGGCAGCTTACACACTTCCTGCTTCGACTGAGGGTGTGGAGAAGATAGATATCCACGACGACTGGCATACGAAAATGTACGCTATGGAATATGCCTATCAGTCAGGACTACCGCTGACAGCCTGTGTCATGTCCAGAAGCCCTGTCTCTTCTGTACTTGCAGTGCAGCAGCTGTCTAATCCCCATTTTCGCCATAAAAATCTTGTATTTCAGGAGGATAAAAGACCCTACCTGATTATCATTCAGAATGAACGCATTCCAGAATATGAGGACGTGCTGGCGAAGGCTACGTACATAAATAAGGATGAGTACATCAGCCTTTATGAAGTAACACCTGAAGATATCTTGAGTCATGAGCGAATTGAATATGACTCACTGACTGATGCAGTCGATCTCAGTGGTGGCGAACTCAGTCAGCAAGGCATTGTCTTTGCAGATTTTGAGGATCACAGCGCGACTGAGGGCTTAGCTGGGGCAGGTGCTCTTTTTCTTGAGACTGGTAGTCACTACTTGATTGATCATCACCCAGTAGTGCTTGACTCAGCCACAGATTATTTTGTTAGTGTCTGGTATCGAGTAGAGGCTGACTGGTCTGGCATTCCCGTATTTTATTTGATAACTTATGATGAATATGAAAATCAACTAGAGCAGATCGGTTTCAGAGATCTTAATGCTGGTCGATTGCTAGTGCATGATGATTGGATCAGATTGAAGGTGCCATTCTCCGTGACGGAGCGAACGGCTATGATTTCACTGCGTGTTGATGGGCACTATAACAGCATTGACAAAGTACTGGTATGTCCCCAGCATGTTAGTACGTATTTGA
The DNA here is from genome assembly GCA_937929945.1 of uncultured Saprospiraceae bacterium. Classification (GTDB taxonomy): domain Bacteria; phylum Bacteroidota; class Bacteroidia; order Chitinophagales; family Saprospiraceae; genus CALFUK01. The sequence continues at coordinate 52,261 of CALFUK010000036.1, read as the reverse complement.
AATTAGGTACGTCTCAGCTGATCTATACTGATCACACAATAAAATCTAAGTAGGTAATATCTATTATTCCTCTTCTTCGAGGAGATTACCTAAAGCACCATCTACCTTAGCTGTGAGTACTGTAGCTGCCGCCTTGACCGTGTCCACTGCGTCACCTACCGCTTCTCCGACTGTATTACTGATGGCGCTGAGTACTGAATCATCTTTCTCAGCTTGCGGCTGATTGTCAGATTCTTGTTCCCCTTCTGACTCAGCCGCTGGAGGTACTTGCTCCGATACAGGCAGTACTGGCGGCGTATCTGCAGGCACTTCTGATGCAATAGCCTCAGATTTCGCCTCGGCGATTTTATTGGTAGAATCTTCCTTTGTTTTGTTCTCCTCAGGTTTGGTAGCTTCTACTGTGGTCTCAGCTGGTTTTTCAGGCATAGCTCCTTCTTCTGAGGGCTTAGCCCCAGCAGCATTAGTTTCAGCTGGTTTGTTATCTTCTGCTTTAGTCTCTGCTGGTTTGGTTTGAACTACCTTCTCATCGATGATTTTTTCCTGTTTAGAAGCATCAGATTTAGCAGCGGCACTCGCTTTCTCCTCTTTTTGAGCCTGCTTCTTTTTTTCTTGTTCTAGTTTTTTCTCTACTGAGTCTTTAGTTTTTAGCATCTCATTGAGCTTCTCTTCCTTAGACTTGATTCTTTCTTGAATCATGGCCAGTTTGGCCTGCCTGATCTGCATCTCCAATTGGCCTTCAGTGGTTTCGATTCTATTATTCTGAAATTCGATGTCTTTTTTGTCTCGGTTGATCGAGTTTTGCATCTTCTTGATGGCTGACATCAGTCCATTGTATCGGCGATTGACTCGATCCACAGAGTTAGAATCCTTTGCAGTGGTGCCAAATTTCTTTTCTTTGATGAGCTTAAACGTGCCATCTAATTTTTTCCAGACTGATGATCGATCTGATCTTGTGAATTCTGTTTGATTGAATGATCTTTGTAACTCTTTTAGCTCATTAAATATGGGATGCAGTCCTAAGCCTTCATTTATCCTTTTTTCGATGTCCTTCAGCTTATCATAGAAGACTGTCGCATGATCTTTTGAGACTTTTGAGAATTCATCATTGAGGCTTTTACGCAGCCCTTTGAGCTTACCAAAAAGTTGATTGGTGTTTTCTCTCAGTTCGTCGGCGTGCTCTTTGAAGAGATTCTTTTCTCTGACCTGACCCTGTACCTTGTCCCAGAATCCTTTGAGTTCTTCCCATAGACCATCGTCGAACGAACCAAGCTGCTCCACTTTATCTTTGAATGACTGTAATTCTGAGTTGTAGGCTTCTCGGAGCTTAGATGACAGGACGACAAAGTGCCATTCCGTTTTTGCACGATTGACTAAGTCTGCTCTTTCTACCTTAAACTCTTTGGGTAAGATGTCCTCCGTCATGGAGAGATCTCTGATGATTTCTGTGTGGTTTTCTGGGAAGGAGACTGGACCACCATTTCTCCATAAATTCATCATCTGATTGTAGAAGACCTCTGTGACAGATGATGCCGGAAAGGCATATATTTTGACTTTGTTCTCTTCGTGTATGAGTTCTAATCCCAACAAATACTTATCGTCTGATTCGTTAGACCCCCAAATGACCATCTTGGTTTTCATAGCTCCTATATTTCTAATCGTTAATATCTTTCTATGCAGCTGCACTTAAAAATGTGAGCTTCCTGGTAACCCAAGGAAGCTCACTTATCCTATACAACTCATCTCAATCAAGCAGTTTACTATACGTAAGCTGCTTCTTTGACTATGCCTGATTCTATCAGGTGTTCGCTTATTTGGACTGCATTCGTAGCAGCACCTTTTCTTAAATTATCTGCAACGATCCACATGTTAAGCCCATTCTCGATTGATTCATCTCGTCTGATTCGACCTACGTAAACTGGATCTAAATTTTTACTGTAGTACGGCATGGGATACTCATCATTTTCATGATCATTTTTCACCACTAGACCGTCTGCTTCTTTTAGCAAAGATATAACCTCATTTAGATCGAAATTGTTCGCCAATTCTACATTTACTGACTCAGAGTGACCACCATCTACAGGTACTCTCACAGCAGTAGCTGTGATCTTAATTGCATCGTCGCCCATGATTTTTCTTGTCTCATGCACCAGTTTCATTTCTTCTTTGGTGTATCCATTGTCTAAGAAGACATCACAATGAGGCAGACAGTTTTCGAATATTTGGTGAGGGTAGGCATTGGCTTCGTCGTTTTGGACGCCATCTCTTTCGCTGTTATACTGTTTTACAGCTTTTGCTCCGGTACCAGTGAATGATTGATAAGTGCTGATCACTAACCTTTTAATGCCGTATTTCTCTTGCAGAGGAGCCAAGGCGACGACCATTTGTATAGTGGAACAATTTGGATTTGCGATGATCCGATCCTCCGAAGTCAGGATATTAGCATTCACCTCAGGCACAACTAATTTCTTGCTTGGGTCCATTCGCCATGCAGAAGAATTATCTACGACATAGCTACCTTTTTCAGCAAACTTAGGTGCCCATTCTTTTGAGACCGAGGCTCCAGCTGAGAATATAGCTATCTGAGGCGCAGCGTCGATCGCTTCTTGCATCGATTTGACGGTATATTCACTGCCTTTAAAATTGATCTTGCTACCTACAGAGCGCTGAGAGGCTACTGGAATTAATTCTGATACTGGAAAGTTTCTCTCCTCCAGCACTTTTAGCATCACCTGGCCTACCAGTCCTGTGACACCTACTACAGCAATTTTCATATGTTTAAATTTCAGGGCGAAATGCCAATCAGCAAATAACTAAGTTCAATCATGCACTTGGGTGTCTTAATTATCTACGTCATAGACGTTTCATATGTTTAAATTTTTAGATCCGAATGCCTGTCAGCAAATAACTAAGTTCAAGCATCTACTTGGGTGTCTTAATTATCTACGTCATAGACGTATCATATGTTTACATTTTAGAACTGAATGCCAATCAATCAATAACTCCTGTAATCACCCAGTCGGGTGTCGGCGTTATTTAATATCAATGACGATTCAAAAATTTCATTTTTAGCTTCTAAACAAAGATAAAAGCATCTCAACTATTATGCTGAATTATCTCTAAATCTTCAAAAGAACTTGTCTATACTATATTTGTCCTGTAGGGCCATCTGTTTTTTAACGTTAACAATTGCAATCTCGGTGGACATAGAGACCGATGAATTCATTAGTTTTAACTGATATGCTTAGTAGGCTGAATAGAATAGTGGATACCAGTGCCGTAAAAATAGTGTACCTGACACTTGTGCTGATCGTCGTCTCAGCTTGTGTGATGCCCTTCGAGTCCCAGTATACACAGCTGATCAGTGAGTTTGCAGTAGTACATATGATAGCACTGCTGTTATTTGGGCTGATATTCTTTATTTTAAATCAGCGGCAGCTGATGATATGGAGCATGCTCTCCTGTGCAGTCTTGTGTATTTATTTGAAGGATGCCTCTAATAATAACCTGCTGCTGCCTAAGATTCATTCGGGGCCTAAGCTCAGTACGATGCATATCAATGTTTCATCTGCGGCCAGACAGTACGATCAGGTCTATCATCTGATTGAAAGTCGAGACCCTGATATCCTCAGTATACAAGAATGCACTCCAGACTGGTTCCAATATTTTGAAGCCACCTTACATAAGTTGTATCCCTATTATACGGTTATCGAGCAGCCCATTTCATTTGCGACTGGCATCTATAGTAAATACCCTATCAGCACGATTGATACCATCATGGTAGATCGCATCTCGAATCTAAGTGTCAGCATCGAAGCGGCTAATCACTCGGAAGTACAGATACTTAATACCTATCTGATGCCGCAAGCTACCGGTAGTAGTACCCGCAGTGCCAAAGATAAGCTGAATGTATTCACTGATCATCTGGATCAAATCGATAGACCTGTCATCAATCTGGGCGATTTCAATATGACTTATTGGTCCAGGGACATTTTAAATTATCGACTGAAGAATGGACTGGAAAATAGCAGGAGAGGGGTGAATGTGACCAGATTAGAAGTGCCTTATGACCACATCTTCTTTTCCAGAGAATTCGAGTGTATCGGTCTTCAAGATCTCACAATAGCCGACGAAGTACACATCGGGCTGATGGGGACCTTTCAGCTGCGTACGATGCCAGAGAAAAAAGAAGATTCATACAGCTCCAAGCTATTGCGCTTCTGAAGCTTGCGAGATACTAAGCTTGCAGGGATAGATGTGCTGCGTCTAAGAGTACCCGTACGCCAGCAGCATCTGGAGCCTGAGCGTAAACGCGCAGCACCGGTTCTGTACCTGAGGGTCTGACCATGATCCACTCATCTTCACTGAGGTAGAATTTATAGCCGTCTTGGGCCTCGGTCCTGATGATCGGCCTGTCTCCGATAGCAGTGATCCCGCCTTGGGCACATTTATCTATGATGTCCTTTTTCAGCTCCTCAGTGATATGCAGGTCGTCCCGATCATAGTCGAAGGAGCCGACCTTATCATACACATCTTGGACCAGCTGCTTGATGGTCTTACCCGTTTTAGCCATGAACTCCATTATCATGAGACCTACCCAGGCACCGTCTCTTTCTGGTATGTGTCCCTTCACTGCCAGTCCGCCAGACTCTTCACCGCCGACCAGTACATCTTCATGATTCATGATTTCTGCAATGTATTTGAAGCCGATTTTAGTCACCTCTACCTCAAGGCCATAATGCTCAGCCAGCTTTTTCATTTTGTCAGTGACGGAGAAGGTGATGATCACCTTGCCATCTTGCTTTTTGTATTCCTTGAGGTAATAGAGCAGTAGCAGTAAGATGTGATGAGAATCCACAAATTTACCATCCTCGTCGTACATCCCGATTCGATCTGCGTCACCATCATTGGCAATGCCCAGCTGTAATTCAGGATCAGATTTGATCGCATCTGAAAGAGCTGTCAGGTTCCGATGGATTGGTTCGGGTGCCTGCCCTTCAAATGAGGGATTATAGTCACAGTGTAGTAAGTGGGCTTCTGGAAAGAGTCGCTTGAAGACATTCTGACCAGCGCCGTACATAGCATCGTAGGCCAGCTTAATGTTGGCTTGCTTGATTGAATCGATGTCAAAGTTAGCTCGAACGTGGTCCAGGTACATCTGCTCCATGTCGATGTAACTGATTAAGTCTTTTTCTTCCAGATCACTGATTGAAGGCATCGAGCCCAGTGGGTTTTCGGGGATGATTGCCTCTACATTAGCTATATCTTTAGGTATGGTAGGCCCTCCCAGTGAAGATTTTAGTTTGAATCCATTATAGCTCGGTGGATTGTGACTGGCCGTGATGACTATCCCCAGATCAGATTGAGTTTTGACCACGGCTAGACTAACCATCGGGGTCGAAACGAAGGACTTATCCAATATGACTTGAATACCAAAATTACCTAAGACTGAAGCTGCAGTGTGGCTGAACATCTCTCCACCAAATCGGCAGTCATAGCCGATGACCGCTTTCTTCATATTCTGTTTTAGCATCCATTGAGCCGTCGCTTCGCTGACGCGTTTGACGTTGTCGACAGTGTAGTCTTTTGCAATGATAGCTCTCCAGCCATCAGTGCCGAACTTAATTATATTCATGCTCTTTCACGTTCATTTTGATTATTCTAAGATTACAAAATATATTGGCAATCAAAAATATAAGCCCAAAGGATAAAGAATAATAGTTAAAATATTAACCAGTAGTTAATTACATATTATAATATTTTGTAATATTACATTATGAATTCAGATACTGACAGCTACAGGTTAAAGGGTCTACGACAGCAGATGGTCTCGGACCTCAAAAGGAAAGGGGTCAGTGATCCTCAGATCTTAGCGGCGTTTAGCACCATACCGAGGCACTGCTTTCTGGATGAGGCCTTTGCAGAATGGGCCTACAGGGATACAGCCTTTCCAATAGGAGCTGGCCAGACCATCTCTCAGCCTTCCACAGTAGCGCAGCAGACTGCCTTGCTCGGTGTGAAAAAGAAAGATGTCATCTTAGAAGTCGGTACAGGATCTGGTTATCAAGCCTGTGTATTAGCATCGATGGGTGCCAAAGTCTATACGATAGAGAGACAAGAAGAGCTATTCATGCGGACCTCTAGACTACTGACGAAGATCGGCTTCAATCACATCAGAACCTTGCTTGGCGATGGATACCAAGGAGCCGAGCGCTTCGCACCATTTGATAAGATCCTGGTCACAGCGGCATGTCACATGATACCGAAGAAGCTCATCAGCCAACTCAAAGATGGCGGTACTATGGTCATCCCAGTGAATGACGAAGTAGATAATCAAAAAATGATGCGCATAGTAAAAAATGGTGACCGCATAGAGATTAAGGAGCATGGACATTATAAGTTTGTACCGATGCTCAGTGGGATTAAGGCTACCGTGTAGCTGCCTATGAGCCTATCTTAAGCATGTTTCATTTTTTTGTATTGATGCACGGCCAGAAATAACAAAGCTTTGTCATTTACTCAAGCTCTTATCTATTCCAATTTTAGTCTTGGGGGAATTTATTATTCCACTTTGCGCCCCTTTGGCTTTTTGACTTTATACTTGGTTTTCTTGAGGTTGTCCACGTCTACGAGCAGGGCCGCATAGGCACTTTGGCTCGGAGTCTCATAGATCTTGTTTCCATAGGTCACTTGACCAGAGCGTTTTTTCCATTTTTTTGCAAGTAGCACGAATCTACCGTCCGTTTGTTCATTCGGCCCAAACATCAGGTGTTTTCCTTCTTCAAAGCTGATGGCAAATCGATCTTCATCAGGTACGAATAGGAGCACTCCTGGTGTGTCCTTCTCGAATCGTAGTTCCTCAACTTGTCTGCCGCCAGAGATTTTGATCTTTCCATCGGTGATTCTGGATTCTTCTCGACTCAGCTCTCTCACTAAGACAATGTCCCTCGACAAATAGAATTGAATTTCTTGGAGTTCCTGCTTAGACCAGCCAAAGTCATCATGGAGCTGCTCCGTAAAGAAATAGAGCTTCTTACTGCAGGCCTGAGCTATGATGATGATTGATAATAAGAGGACGATTCTGAGGCTTTTCATGATTCTTCATATTTTAAAGCGAAATGTCGATCATCAAATAAATAAGTCCAATCTCTTTGGATACGTCTCTTAGATATTTGTGTCATTCCCACTTCACCGGATTTAATGTAAAGGCTACATATCAGCATAAAACACGCTGTAGCATGATAGTAAGATAGATTCACACAGTGCGGTATATCAACTCACTCTCATGATTTAACAGCTTTCTTAACTCTTAACATTTCATTTCTTAACAGAACAGAGCTTGAAATGTGCATTCGATAAAGAGTGAATGAGGTATTAACATTATGTAGCGAACGGGGACAGTTCCTGCGAGGCTGTGGACCAGGCTAGAGTTATCTTTTTTTAGAGAAGAATTCTTTCATCATCGTGGCACATTCCACGTGTAGTAAGCCGAATGCCGTCTTGGTTTTAGGATGCAGCATTTCCTTACCGTACTTCATAAACCCGTTTTTATCATCAGCTGCTCCATAGACGACTCGGCCGATCTGTGACCAGCGGAGTGCTCCAGCACACATAGGGCAGGGCTCTAAGGTGACATACAGCTCACAGTTGTGCAGGTATTTGCTGCCCAGATAGTTAGCGGCGGCAGTGATAGCGATCATTTCGGCGTGGGCAGTCACATCATTGAGCATCTCTGTTTGATTAGAAGCCTTGGCTATGATTTGGTTATTGCATACGATGATAGCCCCTACTGGCACTTCCCCAGACTCAATAGCGATGTCGGCTTGATTGATCGCTTTCTTCATAAAATACTCATCTGTATATAACTCCATAGCCTAGCGAAGATCAAAAATCGTTCTGATATTTTTTATGATTTAGAACAAAAATGGCTTTCTGCTCATTCACATTTTTAAGTTTATTTATCTTTGCACATGGAATCACCACAACAGCCAGTTTTATCCAATATACACGAAGCACTCACATTTGAAGATGTATTACTAGTACCTACCTACTCTGAGGTACTTCCGAGAGAGGTCGAGATCAAGACACGACTCACCAGAGACATCACCATTAATGCACCCATCGTAGCAGCAGCTATGGATACGGTGACCGAGTACGAGCTCGCCATTGCAATGGCCAGACAGGGAGGTATAGGGATCATTCATAAGAATATGTCAGTCGACGAGCAGGCCGAACAAGTCAGAAATGTAAAGCGATCTGAGAGTGGGATGATCATCGATCCAGTGACCTTGCAATCAGGAGCGTTAGTTGGTGATGCATTGGACCTGATGGCTAAATATAAAATCGGCGGTATACCTGTGACTGATGAAAACAATCGGCTCATCGGTATCTTGACGAATCGCGATCTCAGATTTGAAAATGATGCGACCAAACCCGTAGAGTCCATCATGACTCGGGAGAATCTAATCACGGCACCCTTAGGGACAACCTTAGATCAAGCACGAAGAACACTACAAGAATTCAAAATCGAAAAACTACCTGTCACCGATACTGACAATAAACTGGTCGGTCTGATCACGTATAAGGATATCCTAAAGGAGCAAAACTATCCTAACTCAGCTAAAGATAAGCATGGTAGACTCAGAGTGGGGGCAGCAGTCGGAGTGAGCTCAGACACCTATGATCGGATTGATGCATTGGTAAAGAAAGAAGTAGATCTGATCTGCGTCGATACAGCTCACGGTCACTCTAAAGGCGTCTTAGACACAATCGCAGAAATCAGGCGGAAGTATCCTTCTCTGCAGATCGTAGGTGGAAATGTAGCTACCGCAGAAGGGGCCTCAGCCTTGGTCAAAGCAGGTGTGGATGGTGTCAAGGTGGGTGTAGGTCCTGGAAGTATATGCACGACGCGGATCGTGGCTGGTGTCGGAGTACCACAGTTATCTGCTATCTATCATGCCAGCCAAGCACTCAAAGGGACTGGCGTTCCGATCATCGCTGATGGTGGGATCAAGTACACAGGAGATATAGCGAAGGCACTAGCGGCTGGGGCCAATACCATTATGGCTGGCTCCTTATTCGCAGGGACCGAAGAGGCACCAGGGGAGACGATCATATTCCAAGGACGTAAGTTTAAAGTATACAGGGGTATGGGGTCGCTGGGCGCTATGGCCAGGGGGTCCAAAGACAGGTATTTCCAAGATGTTGAGGATGATATTAAAAAATTAGTGCCAGAGGGTATCGAGGGTCGTGTCCCCTATAAAGGGACCGTTGCTGAGGTGATGGTGCAATATCTTGGTGGATTGAGAGCCAGCATGGGCTACTGTGGTGCGGCCACGGTAGAAGATATGAAAGCCGCGCGAATGGTAAAAATCACTAATTCTGGGATAAATGAGAGTCACCCTCATAACATTACCATCACCAAAGAGTCCCCTAATTACTCTATGAGAGGGTAGATTATCTCGGTAAAGTATTATGAATCAGCCTTTTAAATGTTAAAGTCTCTCGACAGAGGAGCTATTTAACATAAATTTGAACTGCTTTATTAATTAAATCATATACATTTACTTTACCTTAAAAGAGGTGAGCGTTAATTTTTATGTGTGTAGTTTGATTTTCCCTCTTCCTTTACAATGCTGAATTAGGTTATAGACCCCATAACCCCTAACAATTATTGAAATACATCTGAATTTATCTTTTATAAGAGAGACGTATGTCTCCCTTATGTTTTATGTATTTTAAAAAATCAAATTCATTAATTCACATTTACATCTTTAATATGAAATGCCTACCCAACGTTCCCCGGCATATTCCTCATTCACGGAATATCCGCCGATTCATTCCTACATTTTTAAGTTTTGTGTTTTGTTTGAGCATTATGCTGTTACCCAGTAGCAAGTCTTATGCCCAAGCAGAATTTGCAAATATCATCGAAACAGCTGTCGGGCCTAACACAGGTATCGGTACATTCTCTGCTAACTGCGCAGGTCAGCCAGGTTTTGAAATAGCTATCACAGGTGACGTAGCCCCCGGAGATACCAATATCCCAGGAGCTCCAGCAGGTGATGGGTCTTTTGGACTATCTGATGCGCCTGAGTTCGAATCCGTATTTGGTGGGTCAGTCGCTACTGCGGATAACATCGAAGTCGAGGTCGCTGGTGTTCCCAATGCAGCTGGTCAAGCCATCACGAATACGGTGGTTACGACTCTTTATTTTGGTACCCAGGCCGTGCCTGAACCTACTGCTCCAGGAGCCTTAGGTTTTATCATCGCTGACGTAGAGCAAGATCAAGTCCAAGTCTGCGCACTGGATGCTAACGGTGATCCAGTACTACCATCTGTGATTGCTGGATGGTATAGAAATAGCTTTGATGGTGATGTATCAGATACAGGTCTTAGTCGCGGATGTAATGCAGTAGACGATCCTTACTCAGATCCAATGTGGGATGCTAATACAGGTACCCTCGTAGGTGGTTATTCTGCAGTGCCTGGTGTCCGACAGACAGTTTATTCACCTGAGCTCTGTGATAATGAGGCGGGTTCTGCCTGGTTTGTTGTCGACATTCCAATCACTCAGCTGATATTTAAGTCACAAGCCCTCGGTGAAGCGCCTGATGATCCATCGCAGCATTTTCTGATTGCATCGCTGTGCGAAGAATTTGACTTAGCGATAGAAAAAACATTGAGCAGTACGCCTCCATTTGAACCCGGTGATGTAGTGACATTTGACATAGAGGTATTTAATCAAGGGACGCTAGATGCTACAGATATAGAAATCACGGACTATATTCCTACGGGTATGACACTCGTCGGAGGGGGCGCATTTTCATCTGCAGCAGCAGGCACTGCCGTGGCAAGCATCGCATCACTTCCAGCAGGAAGTTCCACGACGATTTCGATTATGCTGATGATTGATCAGAACTTCACTGGCATGACACTTACGAATAATGCCGAAATTACAGATGTCGATAACACGTTTACCTTTGGTTCTGAGATGATCACCTTTGCAGATGAAGATGGTCCTATTTCAGTCCAAGATGGTAGTAGTGATGATGTGTCAGAGATTAGCACGAACGGAGATATAAATGACGAAGCGGCCAGTGCACCTGGTTCGGCGGATAATTCAGCAGATGTAGATGACTATGATTTAGAGCAGATCGCAGTCGTGCAGACCTATGATTTGGCTTTGATTAAGATAGAGACTTCTACAGGCCCTTATAGTGCTGGTGATGATGTCACCTTTGAAATACAAGTGTGTAATCAAGGGACACTTCCTTCTGGAACAGTAGAGATCACGGATAACATTCCAGCAGGTATGACACTTAGTGCTGCAGATGCTAATAATTGGTCAGGCATGCCTGATGGCCCAGTGACCAATATGCTCAGCAATATATTGCCTGATGCATGTGGTACAGTGGATATCGTACTAACGATTGACCCAGACTTTATGGGGACTAGCTTAATCAATAATGCCGAGATCTCCATGGACAGTGGTGATGACGCAGACAGTACGCCCAATGATAATTCTCAACCAGATGACCTAACGGATGACAATGCGCTGGATGAAGATGCAGCAGATGGCGGTGACGATGAAGATCCCGAACAGATCACGATCATACAGAGCTATGACCTGGCACTCATCAAAGAAGAGACGTCCTCTGGACCTTATTCTCCTGGCGATGATGTGAGCTACCAGATATCTGTGTGTAACCAAGGGACACTTAATTCTGGTATGGTAACGGTGACTGATAACATTCCTGCTGGCATGACGCTGAGTGGAGCTGATGCGAATAACTGGTCAGGACCAGCAGTTGGCCCTGTGACAAACACCATAGCCCAGGTCGCACCTATGACTTGTGAGACATTGGACATTGTTTTGACAATTGATGCCACATTTATGGGGACCAGCTTAATCAATAATGCTGAGATCAGTAGTGACAATGGAGATGACGTCGATAGTACTCCAGGTGATAATTCTCAGCCAAACGATTTTGCTGATAACGACGACTTAGATGAGACAGATGGCGGTGATGATGAAGATCCGGAGGAAGTCATGGTCGCTCAGAGATATGATTTAGCATTGATCAAGGAAGAGACGTCGGCTGGACCTTACTCTCCTGGCGATGATGTGACTTATCAGATATCTGTGTGTAACCAAGGGACACTTAATTCAGGTATGGTGACGGTGACTGATAATATTCCTGCTGGCATGACGCTGAGCGGAGCAGATGGAAATAATTGGTCAGGACCAGCAGCTGGGCCTGTCACAAACACCATAGCTCAGGTCGCACCTATGACTTGTGAGACATTGGACATTGTCTTGACGATTGATGCCACATTTATGGGGACCAGCTTAATCAATAATGCAGAGATCAGTAGTGATAGTGGGGATGACGTCGACAGTACGCCAGGCGATAATTCTCAGCCAGATGACTTAGCTGATAATGATGCTTTAAATGAAGATGCCGCAGATGGTGGCGATGACGAAGATCCAGAGCTGATCCAGGTAGGGCAGACTTATGATCTGGCCTTAATTAAGGAAGAAATAAGTAGTGGACCCTATGCACCAGGTGACGACGTGACATATAAGATTACTGTATGTAATCAAGGTACACTTACCTCAGGTGCTGTGGAAGTGACTGATGATATTCCTATGGGGATGACTTTAAGTACGGCGGATAATAATAATTGGTCAGGCATGCCTGCAGGACCAGTGACTAATATGATTAGTGATATTGCTCCGATGACCTGTGAAGAACTGAATATCGTATTGACCATTGACGCCAATTTTACTGGTGCGACCTTGGTCAATAATGCTCAGATTTCAGATGACAGTGGAAATGATTCTGACAGTACGCCTAACGACAACTCTCAACCAAACGATTTTTCTGATGACAATGACTTAGATGAGATGGATGGCGGAGACGATGAAGATCCGGCACAGATCAATGTAGCACAGTTCTATGACTTAGCACTGATCAAGCAGGAGAGCTCTGCAGGACCATACCTGCCTGGTGATGATGTGACATATACCATTACCATACAGAACCAAGGTACCATCACAGCTAATTTCTTTCAGGTGACTGACTATATCCCAGCAGGGATGACACGCAGTACCAATGATAATAATGGTTGGGTAGGTCCAGCTACAGGGCCAGTCACTAATAATGTGATTATGCAGCTCTTACCTGGAATGACGACCACGATAGACATTGTGTTGACCATAGATCCTGCATTCACAGGTACCAGTATCACTAATAATGCTGAGATCTCTTTGGATGACAATGATGATGTGGATAGTACGCCAGGTAATAACTCACAGCCAGATGACTTTGCTGATGATAATGACCTCACAGAGACAGATGGAGGTGATGATGAAGATCCTGAGCAAGTCGATGTATGTTATTGTGATGCCACTGCTGAGGCTGGACGAATGGTATATCCTGCGACCAGCGATGGATGCCTGGATATGATGGGTAGTACCGTCACATTGATGGGTGTGCCTAATGGTACAGCTGTCGTTCCGCCTGGTTATGTCCTGGAATACATCGTTACGGAAGGTGTGGATTATGGTATTGTGACAGTCGGTCCTACATCTACATTTATCGTAGATGTACCTGGATGGTTCACCATTCACCCGATCGTCTACGATCCTAATGTGCTGGACCTCAATGACTTCGTTGGTAATGGCACTACAATATTTGATGTAGAAGATCTACTCGCCAATGATCCATGTATCTGCGGAGATGTCGATCGGATTGGTGTAGAGTTAGGCGCTTATTTCTGTTGTTTAGATATGCTACAGCTTGATATGAATCCAGTGCCGCCATTATTACATGATGCTAATATTGGCCTATTATCTAAGGGGACGGTTAATATGCCATCTTCAGCTACGTTTTTCACAGGGGGACAGTTTGTAGAAATGCAAGCAGGGTTTGAAGTTATTCAAGGATCTGTCTTTGAAGCTTCTATTGCGCCTTGTTCTGACATTGGAAACTGATAAGCCTCTCATAATATAAGTTCTTAAAATCTCTTAAGCCTGCCGCTCCTACGGCAGGCTTTTTTGTGTGTACACCTCATCTATCCAGTTATGCCTCCTGTCTATGTTATGGGGTCTCCATGCGATTGGTAGAAATATCGATGTCATCAAATCAGAAGTGTTTCGGTCCATATCAGCTTGATATTCAGTCAGTTTAATCAAAGAAGGAAGCAGATATACATATGATGAAGTCCTCGCTGTAGAAGAAAGCCATGATTACGGATCAAGTACGTGGGTACTGTCTTAAAAAATAGTATTTTTCGGGCTTAATATTCTGCCATTGGCTATAATCAACTGGGAAAAGAAATATTGGCTACTGCGTATGCTGACCATATTATTATGGTTGGGAATGTTCATTGCTATGATATCGGTGGCGCTACTCTTACTCTCTGCTTCTAAATCTGATCTTCCTACCTTCGAAGACTTAGAGAATCCTAAGTATGATCTGGCCTCATTGATTTTAGATCGTCATGGTGATCAAGTCGGAAAATATTACATTGAAAACAGAGAACAGACTGACTACCAAGACATCTCGCCTAATTTACTAAATGCCTTGCTCTCCATCGAAGACGCTCGATTTTACAGTCATGCGGGTGTAGATGTCCAAGCGCTTTTTAGAGTTGCATTCAAGACGATATTGCTCAGGCAAGAAAGCTCTGGCGGAGGCAGTACCATATCTCAGCAATTGGCGAAGCTGCTCTACAGCCGGGAAAGCCTTCGCGGGAAGTCTAGCTTGTCACGAATAAAGGCTCTGCTTAACATCAAGCTGAAAGAATGGATTACCGCTGTCAAACTGGAGAAGTCATTTACAAAAGAGGAGATACTATCGATGTATCTGAATAAGTTTGAATTCATTAATGGGGCTCATGGGATTCAGGCGGCATCGGAAATTTACTTTGATAAGGATCAGAAAGACCTGACCATTCCAGAGGCGGCTACCCTCGTAGGGATGCTTCAGAATCCTTCGAGATATAATCCAGTCAGATTCATGGACAGAACCATCGAGAGGCGTAATGTGGTGCTCAATCAAATGCGCCGCAAGAAGCACATCGATAAGACGGCTTTCGACTCTCTGGCTGTGAAGCCCATTGACCTCAGCCATTTTAAGCGATCTAATCAGAGTGAAGGACCAGCACCTTATTTCAGGAGCGAACTCACTAAGTGGCTGCAGGACCTACTGGAGCAAGAGCGATACCATAAACCAGAAGGTGGCAAATACAACATCTATACGGATGGGCTCAAGATACACTCCACCATAGATTTGGCCATCCAAGAGCACGCTGAGCAGGCTGTGAAGGTCCACATGGACTGGATACAAGATCGATACTGGAAAGTGTGGAAAGGCATGGATCCCATGACCTACGAAGCGGACTCCGCCCAGATCGTGCAGCGACATGAGTCCGTCATGCGTCGGGTATATTATAGCGATCGCTACATCGCTTTATTTCAAAAAGTGTTTGGCACATTGATTGATCAAGTGGCGAATGATTATGATGGCTTTCAGCTGACAGAGCCTGCTCTTAGAATCCTTTTCAAAGCTAGAAACTATGAGCGTGGAATCGATAAATTCGAGAATCCCGAGCTGAAGTCAGCTTATCGTAAAATAACTTCTGAAGCTATCTGGACTGACATCAAGTCTGCCTGGAAAGAGTTTCAAGAGCTGTACGAAGTGGAGTTTAATAAAGAGCAAGAGCTGACAGTCTTCGACTACAAGGAAGATGAGGTCACAAAGTCCATGAGTCCACTGGACTCCGTGCGCTACCACTTGCGCCATCTTCAGGCGGGTATGCTGGTCGCTGATCCAAAGACGGGCTATATCAAAGCATGGGTAGGCGGGACAGATCATCGTTATTTCAAATTTGACCATGTGACATCCAGACGTCAGGTTGGCTCCACGATCAAACCATTTGTCTATTCCACGGCCATAGCGATGCAAGGTATTTCTCCCTGCCAAGAATTTGATGACATCCAATACACGATTGCTCCTGGTGATGTCGGACTGTATGTCGATGAGGAGTGGTCACCCGCGAATGCCAATGGCGAATTCACTGGTAATAAGTATAACTTATATCAGGGGCTGCTGTATTCTAAAAATTCCATCAGCATCCGACTGGTCAAAGAGATGGGGAGTGTAGAGGTGATCAGAGATCTGCTTCATAATGTAGGGATAGATAAATATGAGAAACATCCAGGAGGAAGACTCTTGGTGCCCTCGATACCGTCACTCTGCCTGGGCTCAGTAGATCTCACCGTATTAGAAATGACAGGAGCCTACACCACCTTTGCGAATAATGGAGTCTACACGCAGCCTGTATTCGTGGACTACATAGAAGATAAAAATGGTAAGGTGATCTATAAATCTACCCCGCAGCAGAAACGTGCCTTGAATCCGGTGTACAATGCAGTCATGGTCGACATGCTAAAGAATAATACGGGAGGCCGATTTGGCATGGGAATGAAGACGGAGAATGGAGGCAAGACTGGGACCACGAATGACTACGCTGATGCATGGTTCATGGGGATCACACCGACTATGGTCGTGGGTACATGGGTTGGTGGCGATGAGAAATGGGTGCGTTTCTACACTTTAGATGATGGGCAGGGATTCATCATGGCGAGGCCGATCTTTAAGGAGTTCATGAGGCGTGTAGAGGCTGATGAAGAGTTGGATTATAATCCTGATCTCAATTTTGTCACTCCACCATCAGAATATTATGACCTAATCGATTGTGAGAGATATAAGCAAGAGGACGTGGAGGTAGAGCAGCAGCAGCGTATTGAACAAGCCAGCCAGAGCGATGAATTTGGAGGTGAGTTTGATGAAGAATTTGAGGAAGAGTTCGATGAGGAGATGGAAGAATTACCCATTGACACTTCAGGTGCGACTCGAGATACTATTTAAAGTATAGCTACGAATCATATGGGGCAATAAAAAAGCATGCTACAATCCTGCAGCACGCCATTAGATTAGTGTTTCACTTTACTTTTATCTGATCTTTTTGGCCAAGTCAAAGATGGCCTGTGCATACTGCTGATTCATGTGCTTTACATCAGCAGAATATTTGGTTTGGATTTCATTGAGCATATCTTGCGGTATGCGGCTGGCATCCAGATTGTAGTCTTGGATGATTTTTCTGATGCCACTTTTAGCTTGCCGTTGTGGTGCAGCCTCGACCTTTTTTAGGATGTCGTCAAAGATGGATTTAGGAGCGGTGGCCACTTTAGGGTCTTTTTTGTTCTCCCTTCTAGTCCCCTCGATACCACTTTTGATGAGGTCTAAAATACTCTTAGGGCTGCGTTTGCCTTTTTGGAGTTCGTTGTTTTTTGATTTGTGATCGATCTCTTGCAGTTTATTTCTCAAGATGTCAAAGACGGAAGGATCAGCAGTTTCTACATTCGGATTTTTCTGATTTTTTTGTTGGACGTCTCCGATGGTTTTCAGGATGACATCTAATATGTTGGCCATAGTTTTGTTTTAAAAAATGTAATTAATCAAGTAAGATATAAATTTCTGATTTGCAGAAAAAGTTTGTGCAGGCCTAAAGTAATGTACAGCTATCCGAAATTACGAGATTCTATTGAACAGGAGTAATTCCTCTTCAGTGCCTGGATATATGACGGTTCCTTCTGGCTTAAACTCGAGCTTTGATAAGAGAGAGATGGAGCCGATGTTTTGCTCTGTGGTGATAGCGACCAGCTTGCCTATGCCTAAACTCAGCGTGGCATGGTCTACGACCGCTTTAGCGGCTTCATATCCGTAGCCCTGTCCCTGATACTCAGGTAGGTAGCCAAACCCTAAGTCTACATCATCTAGGTAATCTCTCTTCACTAAGCCACAGATACCAATCGGCTCGCCAGAGTGCAAGGCTACTTTCCACAGCCCGTATCCATTTGTGCCGTAGCTTGACTGGGCGCCATCGCGGATGTAGTCTGCAGCTTGTTTTATCGTCTTCACGCCTCTGTCTCCGATATGTTTAATCCAGCTTGGGCTATTGAGCAGCCTGAGCATGAAGGTGGCATCAGACTCGCTGAGCTCGGAAATATGGAGCCTATCTGTATTTAGCTGAAGTGACATGGTGTGATCAGAACCAGCCAGCGCCAAGGCTTCTGAACGGCCATGGGATAGAAAACAGAATCACGATCAAACCCAATAGATAATAGATAAAGGTCGTTTTGAATTTTTGCGAGGCGTCTGTTTTTCGCTTTGCCTTAGCGTATCCTAAGGTGATCAGAATTAAAGCTAAAATCATCATGGTGCCGTGCTCAATTGTGAAAAAACGGGTCACCTTCTCCTTCATGAAGCCTTCACCGAAGGAGACGAGCGGACTCATGAAGTACAAGGCTATTCCGATCAAAAGCTGGATGTGGCAAAAGATCATGGTGAATAAGCCAATCTTCTTATCCTTTGGGGTGAAGTCACTTCTGTTTTTCCATTTGGTGTAGGCATTGACAATAGCAATGACAAGTAATACGAGGATTAACCATCTGAATCCAGAGTGAGCATGTTTGAGGCCGCTGTACATAATTTATTATTTAACTTTTTTCTAAAATTCCTGTTACAGAAATATGAGTTGTTGCAAAGATATGACAATAACTTTCGGAGAGGAATTTAACACTAAAAGTCTGCATTCACAGCTCAGTAAAACACATATAATCTAGATGAATATGAATTTCCTTCACTTATATTTGCGCCATCAATTAAATAAGCCATTCGCTAAGCTTCTTTTGTTATGAATCACACCGACCCAAATGCTTTTGTCAATCGCCATATAGGCGTTGATCTGGAATCAACTCAAGCTCTACTCAGCACCATAAATGCCGACTCAATAGAGCAGCTGATCGGAGAGACTATCCCATCAGCCATCAGAAAGAATGATGCACTCAAGGTCCCAGAGGCACTGTCAGAGCATGAGTATCTGAAGCATATTAAAGAGATATCGCTGAAAAACAAAATAGTGCCAAGCTACATTGGTCAAGGCTATTACGGGACGATCACGCCCAGTGTCATCTTAAGAAATATATTCCAGAATCCGGGATGGTATACGCAGTACACACCGTACCAAGCAGAAATATCCCAAGGCAGGATGGAAGCGCTGATGAACTTTCAGACTGTCGTCAGTGACCTGACAGCACTCCCCATCGCTAATGCCAGCCTACTGGATGAAGGCACGGCCGCAGCCGAAGCCATGGCTATGTTTTTCGGAGCAAGAAATAAAAAGACAAAAGACAAACCAGTCGTCAAATATTTTGTCGATCAGCATGTGTTCAGACAGACGATTGAGATTGTCAAATTACGAGCTGAGCCCCTGGGGGTAGAAGTTGTCGTAGGTGATTGGCAAGCCGTAGCTCCTTCAGAAGAGTATTTTGGAGCATTGATCCAGTACCCTGATGCGCAGGGTACAATTCATGATTATACGGCATACGCTGCAGCCTGCAAAGCGAAAGAAGTCTATGTGACAGTAGCAGCTGATCTCATGAGCCTTACACTGATCAAAGCGCCGGGAGAGTGGGGTGCCGATGCTTGTGTGGGCAGTACGCAGCGATTCGGTGTCCCCTTAGGTTTTGGTGGGCCACACGCTGCCTATTTTTCCACCACGGAAAAATTCAAACGGCAAATACCTGGACGAATTATCGGACTTTCTGTTGATGTACATGGTGATCATGCTTATCGTATGGCGCTACAGACCAGAGAGCAGCACATCAAACGAGAGAAGGCCACATCCAATATCTGTACAGCACAGGCACTGCTGGCCATTATGGCTGGTATGTATGCTGTATATCACGGTTCAGAGGGTTTACAGTTCATAGCTACCAGAATACATGCCTATGCGTCCTTGCTTAAAGATAAGCTGAGCCTCCTGGGCTTTGAGGTGGTAGAAGGGAGTATTTTCGATACCATCACGTTCAGCCTTTCTGAGAGCCAACTGCAGTCTCTTGCAGATGAATCGATCAATGTATTCGTCATCGGGAATAAGGTCAGCATCAGCATAGACGAGACTTCCACTTTCGAAGACTTACAGAATTTGTTGGACATATTTAGCAGGCTCAGTGATCAGCCAGCGGAAGTGGATCTGGATGTAAAAGATACCTATACGGGTATTCCAGTGGAGCTAGAGCGAAGCTCTGCCTATCTGACACACCCTACGTTTAAGAAATACCGATCTGAGACGGATATGATGCGCTACATCAAGAGTCTGGAAAATAAAGACCTTTCTCTGATGCACTCTATGATACCTTTAGGCTCATGCACGATGAAGCTCAATGCAGCTACAGAGTTATTACCCGTGTCATGGCCAGAATTTGCTAACATTCACCCCTTTGTGCCACACGATCAAGTGGCTGGCTACATGGAGATGTTTCAGCGCTTAGAGGACTATCTCTCGGATATCACAGGGTTTGACGCCTGCTCTCTGCAGCCTAACTCTGGTGCTCAGGGCGAATATGCAGGCCTCATGGTCATTAGAGCCTACCACCAGTCTCGAGGCGATGATCAGCGAAATATCGCACTGATCCCGTCCTCCGCTCATGGGACCAATCCGGCAAGTGCCATCATGGCTGGGATGAAGGTGGTCGTTGTTGCCTGTGATGAGCTGGGTAATATTGATACCACTGACCTGATAGCGAAAGCTGAAGCACACAAAGAAAATCTGGCAGCTCTAATGATCACCTATCCCTCCACACACGGGGTATTTGAAGAGGAGATCGTCAGCATATGTCGTAGCATCCACGATAATGGAGGTATGGTCTACATGGACGGTGCTAATATGAATGCGCAGGTGGGACTTACCAGCCCCGGGATCATCGGAGCAGATGTCTGTCATCTGAATCTACACAAGACTTTCGCTATACCGCACGGCGGAGGCGGACCAGGCATGGGACCTATCTGTGTGAATGATAAGCTGGCTCCATTTTTACCAGGTCACTATACGCTGCCGACAGAGAGTCGTGATCCGATCCGTGCAGTATCTTCAGCCCCTTATGGTAGTGCGAGCATCCTATTGATCTCATATGCCTACATTATGATGCTGGGCCCTGATGGACTCAAGCACTCTTCGGAGATCGCCATACTCAATGCTAACTACATCAAGGACAGGCTTAAGGCTGATTATGAGGTCTTATACCTTGGTAAGCATGGCAGGACTGCGCATGAGCTGATCTTAGACATGAGACCATACAAAGCCGTCGGTATCTCAGCGGAAGATGTAGCCAAGCGGTTGATTGATTATGGATTCCATGCGCCGACCTTATCCTTTCCGGTAGCGGGTACCATTATGATCGAGCCGACTGAAAGTGAGAGCATTCAAGAATTGGATCGGTTCTGCGATGCGATGCTGGAGATAAAAAAAGAGATCGATGAGGTAGCCAGAGGCGAGATGCCAAAAGAGTCGAATACACTGAGTAATGCACCTCACACGCTGAAGTTAGCTACCAGTGATGAATGGCCGTATAGCTATGAGCGAAGCAAAGCCATCTATCCACTAAGCTATTTGCGAGAGATGAATAAATTTTGGGCTACAGTAGGCCGAGTCGACAATGCCTACGGCGATCGAAATTTAGTCTGCACTTGTCCGCCCATGGAGGATTATGCGTGATAGATGAAGATCAGTTCATCTATTTCATTATTTTTAGCTGATGGCACTACGTAAGTCTTCTGATAGAGGGTACTGGGTATCTAAGTTATTTTACTACCAGTCGATTGTATATTTCTATTACAATTCTTTTCGATTTTGGTCATTCACTTTCTTTTCTGCCGCTAATCCAGCCATCAAGTATGGTGGAATGCTTGACGATAAAAAATCAGATACTTACAGATTTCTTCCAGATCAGCTGGTGCCAGTGACTTTGGTCACTGATCGGAGCCAAGATCTTCTGGCTCAGATGAGTGAGCTGGGCTTAGATTTTCCTATCGTAGTAAAACCAGATATCGGCTTTAAGGGATTTCTCGTCGCGAAGCTCGATGATATAGAGAGTCTTCTTCAGTTTGTAGAGGGCTTTCAGGACCAGTCATTCATTATACAGGAATATGTCGACTTTGAGCGTGAGTACTCCATATTGATCTATCGCTATCCCATATCGGGTAAGACTTACATCAGTTCTTTCATTGAGAAAAGCTATCCGCAGGTTATGGGTGATGGCATTCAGACTTTAGAGCAGCTTATTGATCATGATGATAATCCATTCATTGATAAGTCGTGGGTCAAGCAGAAGTGGTCAGCGGACTTAGATCGGATCTTAGCCCAGTCAGAGACCCTGCGCATAGATGATATTGGGAATTACAGTAGAGGGGCGAAGTTTCATTCTCTGAATCATCTGCTAAATGACGACTATACCGCTTGGGCTGATGCACTGATGCGATCGATGGAAGGTATTGATTTTTGTAGGATAGACCTAAAAGCTAGTTCAGAGCAAGCCATGCTTCAGAACGAGTATCGAATCATGGAGCTCAATGGAGCTAAGTCTGAGCCATTGCACATCTATGATCCACAATATTCCTTTGTCAGAATTGTCCAAGATATTCATGCTCATTGGGTCGTTTTAGGGGCGATCGTCAAGGAGAGGTTAAGATTATCATTTATCTTGCCCAGCTTTAAGGAAGGTTTCAAATCGTTTAGAATAGCCAAGAACATAGGTAAATAATGCATTTAGTCATTGATATAGGAAACTCTAACGTCGTATTCGGCATCCACCATGATGATGTGTGGATACATAGCTGGAGACTGGCTACCATCAAGACTTATGAGATGAAGATGTATTATCAGAAGCGTCTGATTCACTTCACCTTAGAGAATAAGATTACACTATCTGAAATAGATAAAATCACCATCAGCAGTGTAGTACCTCAGATCAATACTGATTTCATCGAGCTGATAGAAGAAGTATTTGGGAAGACACCGCACGTCGTGGCATACGACTCCATGCAGGGCCTGAGCATCAAGATTGACAATCCATCCGAGATGGGGACTGATCTGATCGCTAATGCTGTCGCTGCAGTACAGCTGTATCACGATCATGCTATTGTGGTGGATTTTGGGACGGCACTGACATTTACGGCCGTCGCTAAGGATATGACGATCTATGGTGTGGCCATTGCGCCGGGGCTATATACAGCGCTAAAGTCACTCTATGGTGATACTGCACAGCTTCCTGAAGTAGCTCCTAAGCTTCCTGATACTGCCATTGGAAAGAATACGACTCATGCAATACAGTCTGGCATCTGCTGGGGCTACACGGGACTGATTAAGGCCGTGGTGGATCGGATGAAGGCAGAAATGGATCACGACTGTCAGCTTATTGCCACAGGTGGCCTTTCGAGCGTCTTAGGGCCGCTTCATGACTATTTTGATGTGATGGATAAGGATCTAACCCTGATGGGGATCAAGATCATCGGAGATCAGGTATAAGCTTTGGCTCAGTGCTTGATGCTGTAAGTGAGAAAGTATTCGCCTGTAAGGAGAGTCCTCAGCTCATAGCTTTCATAGAATGTATCTTTTTTAATATAGCCCTCATACTTTAGCGGGTAGGGGCTCGCCTCTCGCAGTTGGTTAAAATGACTTTCTTCAAGCAGTACTTTGATATGCTCTCTGTATTCTAATGACTTCCTGCCGTATGCTTTATAGAGGGCCTCTTTAGCTCCCCATTGTATGAGTAGTACATCGGTCGAGAGCTGGGATGGAATAGCATGTAGTTCTTCGAGGTTTAAATATTTGTGCGCTATCCTCGTAATCTTATCCACGCGCTTCTGGACATCGATTCCTGCTTTTTGAGGCGACAATATCGCTGCGACATGGTCATATGAGTGACTTATTGAAATGTTGATATGTGAATCTTTTACGAAAGGCTTGCCAAAAGAATCCTTGTGAATAATGGATGTGTGATAGTTGTCCATTAGTTGACATATCAACAATCGAGACGCTAACCATTCTTTTTGCCTTTTATCGGAAAGTCGGCTATAGCCTGCCATTTCTACATCGTCCATGACCAATCGATCTAAGAAATAGCTCGTCGGTTCTTCTATTTTCCAGACCCCAGCCTTGTGAGATTCTGACCATATCTTTTGGTATTTGAGAGGCATAGGCTAAAATTACTTAATATTGCGGCACTCGATTCTATTAGCCATAAGGAAATCAAATGTACAGACCATTTGTCCTCAAGATAAGCAACAGTTCATGATCTTAACCGACACTAAAATTAAAGAGTCCATTGCCAATGGTGACATTGTCATAGAGCCATTCAGGCCAGAGTGCCTGGGTACCAATTCATATGATGTCCATCTGGGTAGACACATGGCTGTCTATGTAGACGATATCTTGGATGCTAAAAAGCACAATCAGGTCAAACACATTGATATACCTGATGATGGCTATATTCTGCAGCCAGGTGAGCTTTACTTGGGTGTCACCGAGGAGTATACCGAGACGCACGCGACTGTTCCATTTTTAGAGGGTAAGTCTAGCATTGGCAGATTAGGTATTGATATTCATGCCACAGCTGGTAAAGGAGATGTCGGATTCTGCAATAGCTGGACATTGGAGATTTCATGCATCAAGCCTGTGAAGGTATATGCAGGTATGCCGATTGGACAGCTGATCTATTTCAAAGTAGAGGGGGATATCGAAAATTTCTATAATCGGAAGCCAGGAGCTAAGTATAATGAGCGCTCGATCCGACCCGTTGAATCAATGATGTGGAAGAATAAGTTTTAGGTTACGATGGGTTTGTGAAGCTCTGTTAAAAATCTGTCGAAAGTGAGCGTATAATGGCAGAAAGCATCGACTTATATTTCATGTAATAGCGTATTCTGCGCTCTTATTACATGGATCGGGATGTTCGGCAGTAAGAATTTCTAATCTTTCGACAAATACCTATATGCAACTTATTGATTTCCAATAAACTACATGATAAAATCACTTTTCCGACTGGTCTTGCGGTAGTATTGAGGAATCAGAAGTTACCAAGACACGATGAAAAAGCGGCTCTTAGTCTTGGGCATAAAAAAACCCTCATCTGCGGTAAGATGAGGGTCTGTGAGATTTATTTCTTTCTCTCCTACTAATTCTTTGATACTTTGTTAAGCATGCCTTTTGCCCAGTCAACTCCTCCAAGACCAAATGCTATAGAAAGAGCAAGACCTAATGCACCGAAGATGATAGATATCAGGTTATCTAAGATACCTTCTCCAATGCTTAATTTATTAAGCGCAATCGTAATGGTTAAGAACATGATCGCACCGTAAGCAATCTTTCCGACTAAACCAGGATTACTAAATCCTCCAGTCTTAAGCGCCGCTTCGACAAGGGTTTGTACGAATTGTGCTAAGTACATACCGACAACTAATAAGATACATGCTATGATGATGTTAGGTATAAACTTAATCACATCGCTTAAAAGGTCTGAAACCATTCCAAGGCCTAATGAGTCAAAAAATAAAATTAATACCGTAAACATGACACTCCAGTAACCCAGCTTGGCGATCAAGTCTGAACCTCTTGATTTCAAACCTGCTTTGGCAATGTATCCATTGATGCCAACTTTTTCTGATAAGTCATCAAATTTTACGGCTTTAAGGATTTTTGACAAAGCAAATTTTATTGCTCTGGCAATCAGCCAACCAATTAAAAGGATAATGAGGGCTCCGAATAATTTTGGAATGAAGGCAGCAAAGCCATCAAATGTTTGTTTCAGAGAACTTGAGATTGTTTCAACTATATTCATTTTACTAATTTATTAAAGTTCTAAAAATAATCTTTCTAATACCTTTCAGACGACACAAATGGGGAGAGTCACTCGTTTATCTTAAGTTTTTTAACATTTTCACGCTCTACAATGGATGCTTCTGTGCGTTTGTAAGTAATACACCAATATTTGGGTTGCAGATGAACACTGATCATGTCTGTTACGGACAATCTGACGGCTTTTCTTTTGACGCATATACGACGACAGTCTCTCCCATCGTAATATAAGACATATCTTCGATAGAGGGCTCTTGCTTGTATATATATGCTTCAGAAAGATTCACCACATCTGCGTCTTGTGCGATATTGATATTGAGTCTTGATGATTTGAGCAAGAAGCGCGCGATGCTGATTTGTTTGCATACTAAATTCGGTAATTCAGATTGTCCGCCATCATTTTTACTCAGGACGACCTTGATGGTTTCGCCCTTTTTGATGTTGATGCCTTCTATGGTCCGTCTGGTTAGCGAATCGATGACTGGCCTCCCTTTATAATAAGCTTTCAGGATCATACCCGGCTGACCTCGATCGTACTGCCTGTCCACGACTTCAGTGAAGATGTCCACATTGCGCAGCTCCTTTGACTTCATGTTAAAATCTTCCCCGTACAAGGTGCCGAGGTATTCGCTTTTGAATAATTCAGCGGCGTATTTAGCTATGGTGACGTATATCTTTCTGCTTTCTTTGACTTTACTGTTTGGCTTAGGGTTTTGATTTAGAATTTGACCACCTGGAATGCCTAATCGATGGATAGAGTCATTGACGATCACTTCGAAGCCATGACCACTGTTCTTCGCATCATCAATGGCGAAGTCAATGCTCTTATCAATATAATCAGGCAAGACGAGTTGCTGTCCATGATTAGTGTAGCTTTTGACTCCACACATCGTAACATAGAGGACTAAGAATAAGACCAGAAATATAAGTGCAATATGTACAAGGAATCGCTTAACAGTCAATGCGCTAAATTTATCGTGAAATATACCGACGATAAAACTACGCGAATTATTGCTAATGAGGCAGCTATGTAGCAATAATCTAACATTCTGATGCGCACTCAGCTCCATTGAGAGGCTACGTCCTCAGTAGATTAATTGCTTCATAGTCATCAGATAACGACCTAATTACATAATATTAATTTTCTTCATGCGAGTCGTCGTATATTGATAAAGATATACGATATGAGATTCCATAGCGTGTATTCGTTTCAGATCTCATGTGCAATAATATAATAGACTTTGAACAAGGAAATTCTCAAGCTTGCGGTGCCTAATATTATCAGTAATCTGTCGATACCTATTTTGTCTACAGTGGACACCATTTTGATGGGACATCTGTCGTCCATGCACCTGGGAGCGGTGGGTATTGGCTCGATGATTTTCAATTTCATCTACTGGAATTTTGGTTTTTTGAGAATGGGGACCACAGGTATGACAGCCCAAGCATATGGAGAAGGTGACAGCCACATGGTATCAGTGCATTTGTGGAGATCGGCTCTGATTGCATTGGGCATAGCAGCCTTCGTTTTAGTATTGTACCTGCCGATGCGGTCTTTGATATCGGTTTTATTTGACTTGGACCAGCAGCAACATCAGTTGGTCATTGATTATTTTAAGGTCAGGATCATCGCCGCACCAGCTACCTTATTATTATATGTATTCATGGGTTGGTATTTTGGGGTTCAGAATGCAGTGATTCCACTCGTGGTGACGGTCATGATAAATGTGCTCAATGCAGTCTTAAGCTATGCATTAGTGGTGTTATACCAGTTAGACATCTACGGCGTGGCTTTGGGCACTGTTCTGTCTCAGTATATAGGTTTAGCCTTAGTGCTTATTTTGTATTTTCGAGATAGGCGGCAAGAGTTTTATCTACTCAAAATCAAGGAGTTGTGGCTTTTAGGTGATTTTAGATCATACGTAAGCACCAATACAGATTTATTCATCAGGACTCTGTGTCTGACTAGTTCATTTGGATTCTTTTATAGTCAGTCATCTTCCATTGGACCGCTCTTTCTGGGGGCCTCAGTCATCCTTTTGCAGCTGATTAATTGGATGTCCTACGGAGTGGATGGATTTGCTCATGCAGCTGAGAGCATCGTCGGGAAGTATGCTGGGGCAAAACAGGAGAGGATGACCAATGAAGCGATCAAAAAGTCATTTGCTTGGGGTGCAGTTCTTGCATTATTGTATGCATCGGTTTTTTATCTGTTTTCTGATCCAATCATTGCACTATTCACCGATGATATGGAGCTAATAAGTTATACAAAAGGGCTGTATTTCTGGATCATCATTTTTCCCATTGTCAGTTTTAGTAGTTATATCTGGGATGGTGTATTCATCGGGCTTCTGGCTTCTCGTGAAATGAGGGACAGCATGATCCTGTCTCTGATACTATTTCTGTGCGTCTATTACATCATGATGCACTTCCATGTCCGAGATGCATTGTGGTTAGCATTTATACTATTCATGGGGAGTCGTGGCATGATTCAAAGCCTGTACTACTTTTTCCGCCTTCGCTCGAGTCGGTCATATCAATGAGCGTCTATTTAAATCAAGGAACTCATATTTTCAATATCATCTAAGATAGTAGTGTGAGCTGTGACAGTATGGTATGCAAGCTTAACTAATGTTAATTAAGGTTCATGAATTTGAAATATGAAGTGATAAGATATAACTCATAAGAAAATATGTTAAAATTCAGCTATTTATAGCTAATGGCCGACAAATATTAATCTTAACAATATATAAAAGCTTGGCAGTAAAAAATTAGTTTAAAATATTGATTTATAGTTATTTATACTTGATGATAAATTGTTATATTTAATCTCCCAAGGTTTTAGTACTTTCGAAAGTCAGTAAAATAGGACCTGCTCCAAAAACAGTACTGCTTTATTAATCAAAATAGCAAGCAGCACTTGTCATATCTATACCTCATTTTTCCTATATTTGCGCTCAGCATATTTGAGACTTTCGTTTTAAGCGAAAACAAAGTCATTTTTGATTTTAAGATGAAGAGAGTGAACCGATTTTGTAACCTGTTAATGATAGTTGTCTGTTTTTCCCTGCAGACCGCGATATCACAAGAATTCCAAGATTTAAGTGGAGCTAATAATAGCCTCCAGTCTTCATCTAACGGAGCGGTCGGCGATCAGCTGATCAGAATCACAGAAACAGCTTACGAAGATCAAATCAATTCACCTGCGGGATCTAATCGCATGAATCCCCGTTCCATTTCCAATGCCTTTTTTGCACAAGAAGAATCCATATTTGATGGCCGTAATCTAAGCGACTTCGTTTGGGTTTTTGGTCAATTCATTGATCATGACATGACTTTAGTCGAGTCATCAGCTGAAGATGCATCTATTGTTGTAGAGAGTGGAGATGAGCATTTTGCAGCTAATTCACTTATAAGAATGGCAAGATCAGCGGCAGCACCTGGTACTGGTACTTCGGTTTCTAATCCGAGACAACACCTGAATGCGACGACTGCATTTATAGATGGCTCTGCGATTTACGGCACCGATAAGTCGACCACAGATTGGCTAAGAAGCTTCCAAGGAGGAAGACTTAAAGTATCTGGCAGCAATCTGCTTCCGTGGAATACCACTACGAACGAATTCAATGGTAGAAGAGACAGCAACGCACCGCACATGGCGGATGACACTGGCTCAGGCACTAAGTTATTCGTTGCCGGAGATGAAAGAGCTAATGAGAATCCTTTACTGATCTCCATACATACCTTATTTGTCAGAGAGCATAATCGATTAGCAGATTCATTCATCACTGAAAATCCTGCCTTGACTGATGAGCAGGTCTTTCAAATGGCCAGAAGACATGTCACAGCTTATTTACAAAACATTGTCTATAATGAGTGGCTTCCCAGTATGGGAGTCATCTTACCAGAATACCACGGCTATAATGAGTCCATGTCTCCTGGTATATTTAATGTGTTCTCCTCAGCAGCCTTTCGTTTAGGACACACCCTGATTAATAGTAATATCATTAGAATGTCTCCGGTCGGAGATGAAATTCCACGAGGTAATATGACCTTGAAAGATGGTTTCTTCAATCCTGGAGCAGTGCTACTCGCTGGCGGAATTGACCCATATTTTCAAGGTATGGCGAGTCAAGTGCAGCAGGCTATGGACTGCAAAGTCGTAGATGACGTGAGAAATTTTTTATTTGGTGGTCCTGAGGCAGGTGGTCTTGACTTAGCAGCTATCAATATCCAGAGAGGACGAGAACGCGGACTTCCTGATTACAATACGATAAGAAGAAATCTGGGCCTTCCACTGGTCAAGAGTTTCTACGACATCACGAATGACCAAGAAGAAGCTAAAGAACTGGAGGCTATCTATGGCTCAGTTGATGATATAGACCCTTGGGTAGGTATGCTGGCTGAATACCACATGCCAGATGCACTCTTCGGCGAGACCATCATGATGATCATGAAGCTACAGTTTCAGTTGGTCAGGGATGCAGATCGATTTTACTTTGAGAACGATCCGATCTTTACAGCAGAAGAATTAGAATACATCAGCAGAACCAGCTTTAGAGAAATAGTCATGCGTAATACAGAAATTAAGCTGATGCAGCCTAATGTCTTCCAAGCTATGCCCTATGAGTCTATCCCTAATGGTCCTGAGCTTGAGAGAATTCAATTGATTTCAGAGGTCTATCCGAATCCAACGGTTGATAATGTGGTCTTAAAAGTATTCTCTAACTACGATGCAGACATTAATATTACCTTTTTCGACAATAGTGGAAGAGCTGTGATTCAAGATGTCAAGTCTATACATGAGGGAGATAATTTTATCAGCTACAATGTAGCTTCTATATTAGCAAAAGGAGTGTACAACATACTGGTAGAAGAAGGTAGCTTCTATGGTGTATCTAAGCTCATCGTAGACTAAGCCGCAACTCACTCATGATCCTCATCTGGGGATTTATCATTACCAATTACAAGTTATTCCTTCACATCATCACTCGATCACCCGGTTAGAATAAATCGCTGACAACCAGTAGAATCCATCATCAGTAGTTCTTGATGAAGGATTAATGCCCTTCTACTTCCGCGGCATTCAGAATTAGTATCCCTTTAATTTTATTTCTAATAGATTGGTTATCAATTACTTGGTTTGCGATATTCTCATATTCGTTTCGATAGGTATATCAATTATGTTATTTCGTTATTAGATATTCGTCTGCGAAAGGAGGTAATGGAATACCTAATGATTAGATGGCATATGCAATAGCAGGCTATTAATTTTTCGAAGTTTTATTTATTAGGGTGGCGGCTGCCTGCTCATTTAGCGGAGCAGATTAATGAGCAGAGCTTTTTTGCTTCCTTTTGTGGTAATTGAGTATTCACCGATCGCATATTCCTCACAGCGCAATGATGCAGTGCTGCTCTGAAAGAAGCTCAGAGCTAATGCCTACTCCTCAGTACCAGGCTTCCATCTTCGATGTGACCACAGCCAGATCGAAGGGTTCGAGATGATGTTTCGTTCTAAGAGTTTGGCGTATTGCTTAGTGATGTAGTGCTCGCTCGTCTCAGTCGGATTTTCTGATATCCATAGCATAGTAGCTCTGTAGTGCCCCCTATTTAGCTTCGTAATATCTCCATAGACCACGGGGATGTCATTCTTTACCGCTATTCTTTCGATTGCCGTATTAAAGACAGTCCACTGATGTAGGAAGTTGATTTTTATATTGCGTTTGTTCTCTGATGGATTTTGATCTGGTATGAGCATGAATAGCCTGGGAGTCTTTGATTTACTGAGTATTTCTTTAGAAAAATGACTTTGCTCGATCAGTGTCACGCCTCTCTCTAATCTTTTATCTAAAAGATACTTATCCGCTTTTTCGTTGGTCTGCTTCTTATAGATACCGATGACTCTATGCTTGTATTGCTTGCTGGCGGCCACGAATCCTACCTCCCAATTTCCCAGATGACCACTCAGCATGATGACATCCTGCTTTTTCTCGTAGAGCTCATCAAGCAGCGCAGGATTAGTGATATCGAATTTGATTTTAGCTCCACGCTGATTAGAGAAGAGCTTCAGATTCTCGATCGCTACTTCTGCTAGATGTTCGTAATAGTTAGAGATCGTATTATTTATATCGATGCGATCATAGTCCGGCAGGCTGTTGATTAGATTGACTTTGATGACTCGCTTCCGATACCTGCCGATGGTCTCCAGGACGAATTTACATAGGGGGACTAAGGCATACAGTAGCTTCATGGGGATGAAGTAGAAAATGGCAATGATTGTCCTGAGGATGGCAAAGCCTAAATCCGATCCGATATTTCTGGTATTATTCACATTAACAATTATCTTTATTCAAGTCTACCCTAATAACGGTAGATATCACAAAACAAATCAACAGTGGGTCGTAAAGGTAATAGAAGAAAATTCTTCAAGCAGTCTCTTAAGTCATCTTTGTGGTTAGCAGCGGGTACGACAGCAGTCAGCTCATGTAAAGCTACTCCAAATATACAAGCTCAGTATCCTATGGTCATCTCTACCTGGGATAATGCCAAGG
This sequence comes from uncultured Saprospiraceae bacterium, assembly GCA_937929945.1. GTDB lineage: Bacteria > Bacteroidota > Bacteroidia > Chitinophagales > Saprospiraceae > CALFUK01. The sequence continues at coordinate 19,946 of CALFUK010000036.1, read as the reverse complement.
CCAACGAAGCTGCTTGGAAGGCACTCTCTGATGGGACTGCCCTCGATGCGGTAGAAGCTGGTGCTCGAGTGCCAGAAGCTGACCCTAAGGACATGTCAGTCGGCTACGGTGGAAGGCCTGATCGAGATGGGCATGTCACCCTCGATGCCTGTGTGATGGATCACTTAGGCAACTATGGAGCAGTCACCTACCTGAAGAATATCATGCATCCTGTCTCAGTCGCACGAAGAGTGATGGAAGAGACGCCACACGTGATGCTCAGTGGTGAGGGGGCACTACAGTTCGCTGTAGATCAAGGCTTTAAGTCACAGAATCTACTCACTGAGGAAGCTAAGAAAGAGTGGGAAGAGTGGAAGGTGACATCTAAATACGAGCCTAAAATTAACATAGAGCTACATGACACGATAGGGATTATGGCCATTGACCATGACCAAAATATCAGCGGCGCTTGTACCACCAGCGGTCTTGGCTATAAGATGGCGGGAAGGGTAGGTGATTCGCCGGTGGTTGGTGCTGGACTATTCGTAGACAATGAAGTGGGGGCGGCTACAGCCACTGGTATGGGAGAGCTGGTGCTAAAGACACTAGGGTCCTTCCTCATAGTGGAACTAATGAGGCAGGGTGCCACAGTATCCGAAGCTTGTGAAGAGGCAGTCATGAGAATTATAAACAAACAAGATTACAAGAAGCTTCAGGTAGGCTTCATAGCGATAGATAAGCAGGGCCAGATAGGGGCATACTCCATCCAGCCCGGATTTGTATACACTGTAACGACCGTAAGTGGGACAGAGCTAGTCAAAGTGAATTCATATATAAAAAGTGAGTAATATACTTTCTACTCCTAGTTTGGCACTTAATTTGATTTATAGAACATATTCGCAAAAGTTTTAATAAATCACCTAATCGATTTACATAGATGCACCATAAAATAAATATTCTCTTAGCAGACACACAGCAACTCTTTTCTGAGGGCTTTACTGCAATTCTTCAAAAGATCCAAGGTGTAGAAACCAATGTAATAGGGTATGCGTCTTCGGGTCAAGAGCTCATAGATGCTATTGCTGGTGAAGAGGTCGATATGGTATTCATGGACATAAACTTCCCTGATTTAGATGGCGTAGAGCTGATCAGTAGCATCAAGAGTCAAGATGGAACGACCAGAGTCTGTGTGGTTTCTTCCTACACAGATCACAAATTGGTAAAAAAGGCTTTTTTGGCTGGTGCAGACGGATATTTTTCTAAGTCAAATAACTCTGACGAATTATCGAGCTGCGTCACGCAAATATTAGAAGGTGACAGATTCCTCTCGGAGGGTGTGTACATCACTCCCCCTCAGCGCCAGAGTGATGCGCCAGTACTGACCAATGGCTCACGCAAGTCTTACTACCAAGATAAGTTTTTGATCCAGCAGAAGCTGACAAAACGAGAGCAAGAAGTGCTCAATTTAATTACTAAAGCACTGAATAACAAAGAAATAGCTGATCGGCTGTACATCAGTCATCAGACAGTGGGCGTCCACAGAAAGAATATCATGAGAAAACTAGGCGTGCGTAACACGGTGAATCTAATCAGATTTGCCTTGGACCACGAGCTGATCTCATAGCGTCCCCATATAGACTCTCCCCCCAGGATACAAAGAGTCAAAAACTAATTTCCATTCTCCCTTCTAGCTATCAAGGTACTATTGACGGTATTGATAAGATTTAGAATTATAAAAACCGATAGTATCTCATGAGAGATTTTTCGAAATTGATGACACAGTGTATATCTAAGCCAAGCTCAGAATCACTGCATAAGATTAAGGTAAGCATCACCGTATGTGTACTGTTTTTTCTTTCAGTCCATGTCAGCTGGAGCCAGTGTCCTATTGGGAAGAGCAAGACCGTCTGTCAGAGTTCATCCGACATCGTCTATTTGAATTCATTATTGAATCATGCTCCGCCGACTGGACAGTGGTATTGGAATGGTATCGGGAGCGATCCGATAGGATTTGATGCGGACAATGGTGTTTTTAATCCATCCGCAGCAGTACCTGGGTCATACTCCTTTGGATTACACTACTACGCACATGATAAATGTGACAATGATGGGACGACCTATGTCATCGTCAATGTGGTGGACAGCCCCAATGCAGGTGTCGGTACCCATGTCAAAACCTGTGATGCACCAGGAATAGATCAAAATATCAATCTACATGACCTGCTGTTTGGCGAATTTCCTGGTGGAGATTGGACGGCACATCCATCGAATCCATCAGGGGGTACATTCAGTAGCATCACCAGCACCTTCAATCCAGACGGAGCTAATGGAAAATATGTATTCACCTATACGATAGATAATGAAGAGTGTGATCCAGTGAGCGAACAAGTCTACATCAACGTAGGGACTAAATCACTTAGCCCAGGGACTGGATCAAACTTTAATGTATGCAGTCAGTCATCATCCACAATCAATTTAAACAGCTTAGTAACTGGTGAAGACGACGGCGGGCTATGGACGCCATTGGCGGGCAATCCTTCTGGAGGAACATTTTCTCCTTCAGGGGCCTTCAATGTCACAGATGCGAGTAGTATACCACCTAATAATGTATATGGATTCACCTATGGATTTCCTTCTAATTGTAATGCAGGGCCAGCGAATACGGTGGTATACATTACCATCACTGATCAGAAAGATGCGGGTATTGACTCAGAGCTATCAGTCTGTATGGGCGCATCCCTGATCAATCTTCTTCAAAATCTGGATGGATCGCCAGATCCTGGTGGTACGTGGAGTGCTAGTCCAGCTGCTGGATTTGGTCCAGCGGGGACCTTTGACCCGTCAGCACCAGGCGTGACTAATGGGACTTATGAATTCACCTATACCTTCTTACCATCCCAAGGATGCTCGACGGTAGAGTCCATGCTAAAAATTAATGTCATAGATCAGCCCTCAGCAGGGATCAGTGGCAGTATCTATATATGCGAGGGAAGTATCACCCCACTCAATTTATTTGATGTCATCTCAGGAGAGGACCCAGGAGGCCAATGGATAGAGACAAGCTCAGGCCTGGTCGTTGGTGGAGCTGAGTCATTGGATGTCAGTAACTTAGCGGCGGGATCATACATGTATCAATACAGTAATAGTGTGCTGCCTGGATGTACGGCCGTGGCGAGTACTGTGGCAAATGTCATCGTAGGCGGGCCACAGCCCGAAGCAGGAACAGGTGGTGCCATCACCACTTGTAATGGTGTCATAGACCTTACGGGTGGAGGCTCATTCATCGAGGACGTCGGCGGTAGCTGGATAGATGCTGATCACACGGGTGTCGACCTCACAGATCCCACTAATGTCGATTTCAATGACATCACACAAGGAAGTTATACTTTCTCTTATGCATTCGGCGCTAATACTGGATGCCATGTAGATGAGGCTATCATAACCGTAATCATACCGACTAATCCACCAAGAGTGGGCCAGCCAGCCAGCTTTCAGGTATGCAGTAGTTCGGAAGAAAAAATAGAGTTAATCAGCCTGCTGATCAGTACTGATCCGGGTGGAATATGGACGGAGGATCCAGCTAATGCTGTATCTGCTGGTGCAGCCTTTGATGGTAGCTCCTTAGACATAGCAGCACTCAGCCCTGTTACAGGAAGTGCTGTATATAAGTTCAACTATGATTTTGGTCCGCTGCAAAATTGCATTGTTGCCAGTACATCAGTGGAGATCACTGTAAATCAGGCCAGCAGCGCTGGCACAGGAGGCCAGGTGAGCATTTGTACAGGTACAGGGACAGTAGAGCTCTTTGACTATTTATCATCAGCAGACCCTGGTGGAATATGGAATGTCACTGGAGCCTTTGCGAATCAAGGCACCTTTGATGCATCTCTCGGAACATTTGACTTCACGTCAGCCTCCGCGGGCACGTACTTCTTTATATACGCTCAAGATAATCTGGGCGCGTGTGCTGATGAGGAGGCCATTGTCACGCTTACCATATTGGATGAGGTCACATCACTCAGTGGAGACCAGTTCATCGGCATGTGTGAAGGGACCTTTGAAATCATAAATCTAAACAGTTACATCAAGTCGCAAGGAGCTACGCCTGGTGGTAATTATACCCTGGTATCGGGTGTGCCAGCAACAGCTTTTGACGAAGCGACAGGTATATTTAACCCGACTGGAGTCGGCTCATTGAGCCAGTATACTATATCCTATGAATATGAGGCATCTTGCGCTATACCTCCCGCCCAGATCATGATAGAAGTCCGTGGCAGTCAGACGGCTGGCACTGCTCAGAATCTTACTGTATGCAAAGATTTCAGTGGGCTTGGTACGATTGATTTATCAGCTCAATTAGTAGGGGCAGATACGGGCGGCACATGGATCGATGAAAATAATACGGGTGTTGATCTCTCTGATCCATCCAGCGCAGACATGACCGACTTAGAGAATGGCACTTATGCCTTCACTTATAAATTCGCAGCATCAGGTGAGTGTGATAAGAGTTCAGCCACGGTATTAGTGAATTGTATTGTAGAGCCTCCCTATCTCGGCTACTCATCGAATATCAGCATCTGCGAGCTGACAGAGGAAGTCGTAGATCTGACAGCCCTGCTCAATGGAGAACAGCTCGGAGGCAATTGGATTGATAATTTCGGCTCAGGAGTGGATCTTTCCGATCCGACTCAGGTCGATTTTAGTACAGCTGCACCTGGCACTTATACTTTTGATTACGCATTTGATCCTTTGGGTAATTGTGCATCAGCAGAGAGTATCACGGTAGGGGTGACTATTTCAGACATCCGCTACGCTGGCGAAAATAATTATTATACCATCTGTGGTAACTTAGCGGCTACACCCGCATTATCCATAGTGACCTTAGCTGGTCTACCAGGAGTACCTGACAGCGGTGGCACCATGACAGCGGCTAACAGTAACCCGCCAGGTTCGGTCCTTGATTTTAATGGAGTCACTGGCCAGTGGGAATTTGATCCACAGTTTGCCTTTCCAGGCACTTATATGTTTGATTATAATTTTACTGCGTCTGGTGGATGTGAGGGAGATCGAGCTACGATCACCGTCTATGTCATAGAGGGCAATCCTGTAGCTGGAGCTGCTGTAGATCCAGTCGGCGCATGTGGCATGTCTGCAGAAATATATCAGTTATCTGACTTGCTCACCGCTAATGCCTCTATCGGAGGTCAGTGGTCGGTTAGCGCAGCGACACCATTTCCTGCTGACGTGGATTTTAATTCATTTACGGGAGAGGTCGCCTTAGAAAATTTACCTATTGGCACCTATCAAGTCGATTATAATTTCAGTACTGCGCAGTGTGCCAGTACGGGAGTGCTGGGGCTATCCTTTGTGGTAGAAGCTTCAGGTGTCGGTTCTGATGGCATCATCACAATCTGTGACCATGAAGATGTGACCATCAATTTAGAAGCGATACTCGGCATCAATGATACACCTGTAGGAGCCGTATGGACTGATTTGGATGGTTCTGCTGTGAGTCTGACGAATGCCTCTGCAGTCGATTTTTCTTCTACGGCACATGGTACCTATCGTTACCAGCTCAGCATAGATGACGCCACAGTAGCTTGCTCTCCTGCTTCAGCTATTGCTACAGTCATCGTCAGTGCTCAGCCCAGTGCAGGTCAGGGTGCTAAATATGAGGTCTGTACTTTTGATCCATTGACTAATGCCATTGAGTTGGATCTGAATAGTCTACTTTCTGGACACGATCCTGGTGGTATCTGGGACGGACCTCAGCCGGACGGGGCTGGGACTTTTGATCCAGCTACGGGTACGCTGACCATCACAGAAGCGACTTCTGTCAGAAGCTATATTTATACCTATAGCTTTAGCTTTGGCGCGGACAGCCCGTGTAATAGTGATCAGGCCATTGTCAAAATAAATGTGACTGACGAATGTGGGAACACGACTCCATGCTTCGCAGCACAACGATATAATGTAGGCTCCAGATGGTTAGCTGGCGGCAGTATTGATGATGTGTCCATCGATGGAGGTATCGTCAAGTGTGGCGTGCAGAATACTACGATGACTGTAGCCGCGCCAACGGCCTCATACGACCCGAATCTTTTTGAAATAGAACTGAGTGGTAGCTCATATTATGATCCATATAGACAGTATATGGTCACACCAGATGCGCCTACTGTCGGTGAAGATATAGTATGGATCAATTTTGATGTAAGAGCCTTCGTCAGTTCTTTCGAATTGTTACTGGAAGATGACGAGCACTTGGCTTGGGCTTTATATAAGTCTAATGTCCATACAGCGGGCACCTCTATCTTCAATCCTACTGAGGGCAATGGCGTAGATGCGCCCATGCAGCTCAGTGGTGACTGTTCTTCGCTGAGTTTGGTAAGATCAGGCATTGCCAGTGATATGTGGCACACAATTATGGTGAATCCAAACCACTTCGACACACCGAATAATTATTACATCGCCGTCTGGGATAGATCTGACAATGTCAATGTGGGCGATGGTCCGCTGGGAGGCGTCATATCTAAATTTTCCACCAGAATGGGATGTGAGGAGACAGATCATTGTTCTGCTCCTGTGGTGAGCCAGGCTCCATCATTCATAGATAATAAAAATGGCACTTACACCATAGTGGTAGACATCCAAGGGATCAACGGGGAGTATACCGCCATCGATAAGACGGGGAAAGCGGTTTTCATTTCTGATAATGTCTGTCTGACTAATTCGACTGACCATCATCCAGCACTGTCTGGCAGCTTTTCATTGACCTATCCTAATGATGTGAATTATGCCATTCAGATAGCAGCGGTGGATCCTGATGAGGCCATCACCTGTGGCGGTGCCTCTAATTTCGAATATTGTAAATCAGATCTGATTGCGCCTCCGATGGCGGACCTAGCCATCAGCTGTGATGGAGGATATGATGCGGAGCACGTGTATCATGGCTTTGATCAGATACCAGATAATACGACCACTGATGTGGTGATCACCACCCCATGTGGCAGCCAGGACTATGAAGTGAGCTATGGCGACATCATCCGCCAAAAAGGCCAATACCTCTACGAAGTAGAACGAGTCTATACCGTATTCTCGGGATGTCAGCTACCCGGGAAGGAGGATGATCAGCAGGCCAGCTGCAGCGTGTTTTACACCGTGGATTATTCATTCTACAGGCCTACGGGCAACTGTGATCTGGCGTGTAATATCAATGGGATTAATGTGGGCATCAATGATCAATGTGAAGCACTCATCACCCCTGACATGGTATTAGAAGGACCGACGGACAACTGTGAAGATGACTACTATGTGGTCCTGACAGATCCAGAAAATAAAAATAAACCAGTGCCAAACCCAGTGAATGAAAACTTCATCGGTAAGACACTGCAGGCACAGGTATTCTTTGTCTCTGGCCGTCGAGCAGATAATTCTTGCTGGGGCTATGTCACGATCGAAGATAAGCTGCCGCCTACGGTATATTGCCCTGCACCGGATACCATCAGCTGTAATGCGATAGATCCTGTGATCAACTATGCAGCCTGGGTACACGATGTATGCGCATGTTTCACCATCGAAGAGCTGGGTGAAAAAGTAGAGGATTTTGATTGTGACCCATACTCTGTCTTCGCGGCTAAAAAGACCATCAGCTATACGGCTGTGGATGACAGCGGCAACAAGTCAGCTCCGTGTCATTATGAGATATACTACCAGAGAGATACTGTTGGTATCACTGATTTTCCTGATGATATCTCGATATCATGTAAGGATGCAGTGAAGTATGATGCTGATGAAGATGGCAGACCAGATCCATCATTCACAGGAGGCCCCTCCATAGGAGGCCGATCCATCTATCCGAATGAAGGCTACTGCAAGATCCAAGCGACCTTCGAAGATCAGATCGTGCCGCTCTGTGACAAGAGCTATAAGATACTGCGTAAATGGACCGTACTGGACTGGTGTAGAGAGACGACCTCAGCTCAGAATAATCCGATATACGATTATCAAATCATAAAAGTGGAAGACAAATTTGGCCCGGACATGGCGTGCTATGGTGAAGATGTGATCCTGGAGGCTGATCCGCATGCCTGCGGCGCTAAGGACATGAAGGTCAAGATGCCAGATATCCTCTTTGATTGCGGATCCGGAGACTTTAGATATGTCATTGGTCACAAGAAAGCGACAGAGGGCGGTGATCCCTACACAGATGTGGACACCAGCACCGTGTATTGGGAAGGCGGAGAGCCATGGATCAAGGGTATGCCCTATGGAGATAACTGGGTGGTGTGTACCGTCTATGATAAGTGTGGCAACTGGTCCAGATGTCATTACAAAGCCACAGTGATTGATAAAATACCTCCGATACCTGTCTGTGATGAAAATACAGTCGTCACATTATCCACGGATAATGCCGCCCGAGTCTGGGCTGAATCATTCGATGATGGGAGTTTTGATTTCTGCTCTGATGTGACACTTTCTGTCGCTAGATCAGAGGGACCTGACTGTGATGGAGAGGAGCCAGAATTCAGAGAACACATCGATTTCTGCTGCTCTGATATAGGGCGAGAGATCATGGTGGTACTGAGAGTGGAGGATGAAGCAAAAAATAAAAACACCTGTATGGTCAGGGCGCAAGTAGAAGATAAGCAGGCGACAAAATTCAGTAAGCATCCGCCGCACAGGGAGGTATTCTGCTATGAAGATATTGATACCATAGATATGGGCAAGCCTGAGATAGATGATGAGTGCAGCAGCTATACCATGGACTACGAAGATGTACATCAGTACAATCAGTGTCATCTTGGAAAAATGACTCGATACTGGAGACTGTGGGATGCTGCGGGCAATAAAGTAGATGAGTATGAGCAAGAGATTCAGATCAAAGCAGAAAAGCCATTCAGAATGGAGGCTCATCTCTGGCCAGCTGATTATTCCACTACAGTAGAATGTGATAAAGCGATCACTGATCCAAAAGTAGCTGGAGAACCCATTTTAGAATACGTGGAGAACTGTGCACTAGTCGCATCCACTTATGAAGATGAAGAGTTCAATCTCGTAGATGGAGCTTGCTATAAGATATTAAGAAAGTGGACGATTGTAGACTGGTGCCAGTACGATGATAAGCTTCCGTCAAATCAGAATCCTGGTCTATGGAAGTACACTCAGAAAATCACTATGAATAATACAGTAGAACCAGAATTTGGCGAAGAATGTATGACCATTCAAAATAATGGCTCTACGGGAGAGTGTTCTGTCTCAGTCGTCCTCACAGCTAACGTGACGGATGACTGCACAGCACCAGAAGAACTAGACCTGAGCTATACCATCACCTTTGAGGGCGGGACCACTGCCTCTGGTAAAGGCCTGAGCTATAGCTCTACGGCTGTCCCATTCGGTAAGCATGAGATCAAGTGGACTGCTAAAGATAAGTGTGGTAATATCGCAGTGTGTACACAAGAGTTCTTGCTGGAAGATGATAAAGCACCGACGCCTTATTGCTTGGGCGAAGTGGCTACGGTGATTATGCCTTCTACAGGATATGTGGAGTTGTGGGCAGCGGATTTTGACAGAGGTAGTTCTGACAACTGTCCAGATGCGGCACTCACCTTCCAGATGAAGCGATCTGGGACGACTGACACTTTATCTCCTAATCTGAGATTCACTTGTGATGACTTAGGCTTTCAGGACATAGAAGTGCGTGTCTTTGATAGTTCTGGGAATAGTGATTTCTGCCGAACCAGAGTAGAAATACAGGCGAACAGTGCCTGCGATGGACAGACTGAAGGTGGCAGTGGATCTTTCATCAGCGGCATGATCACTACAGAAGCGGGCATACCTGTGTCCCATGTGATGGTGACTCTGGAACACATCAATGAGAATGCTGACTACGAATACGAGACGGATCAATCTGGTCAATACCACTTCGGTCAGATGCCGATGTACGATAACTACCGCATCAAGGGTGCGAGAGGTGACGATCATGTGAATGGCGTATCCACACTTGACATGGTACTCATCCAGAGACACATACTCGGTATAGAAGAACTGGACAGTCCATACAAAGTCATCGCTGCTGATGTCAATAACAATCAAAGCATATCAGCATCAGACATGGTGAATCTAAGAAGACTCATCTTAGGTCAGCATGATAAAATTCAAGGTAATCAGTCCTGGAGATTGGTCAAAAAGGATCAGGCTTTTCCCGATCCAGCTAATCCTTGGCCTTTTGTCGAGAGTTTTGCCCTCAATAGTATAGACGAAAGCTTTGTAGAATCTGACTTCATTGCCGTCAAGGTAGGAGATGTGAACGGCTCAGTAGTGGCTAATGGCCTACACCAGCCAGCGGAGCGCAGGTCTGATCAGACCTTAGAGCTGCTAGTGGAAGATAAGCGCCATGCAGAGGGAGAGACGATTCAAGTGCCTTTCAGTGTCACAGAGGAGCATTCACTCAGAGGGTTTCAGTTCACCTTACGATATGATACTGATAGGTTGAGCTTTGAGTCATTTCAGTCTACCTTATTAGACATTGACAGTGAGCATTATGCTGTATTTGAGGAAAAAGGAGAAGTAACGATCAGCTGGAGTACAGACGGATTGGTGGACATTTATCAAGGAGACATCCTACTGGAAGCTCTATTCTCAGCGAAAAGTGATACTGATTTAAGAGGAATGATTGAAATCAACTCAGAAATCACTGAATCTGAGGCTTACAATGAAGATTTTGACATCATTGGTATCATTCTTGGTATAAAGAGTGAAGAGAATGATGCATCCAAAGGGCTTGAGTTATATCACAACAGTCCCAATCCGTTCTCGGCTATGACGGCTATCAGCTTTCATGTGGCAGATGCTTCGGATGTGACGCTGCGTGTTTTTGATATCTCTGGTCAGGAGCTGTATCAGATGACTGAGTCTTACCAAGAAGGTCTAAACACCATTACTTTGGATGCGAACGAAATAGATAAGTCTGGCATGTTATACTACCAGATCGAAGTAGGGAATGATGTGAGAACCAGTAAGATGATTAAGATAGATTAAAGAAAAAATACAATCAAATTGCATTGAAAAATATACCGTAATGACTGGCCTTTACCCTTGATAATTCTCGGGTGAAGGCTTTTTGTATCGTTATATAGCAATCACAATCGTAAATAAAAAGTCGTATGGGATTAACTAATTCATTTTATCGTCTTGGAAATAGGGGTAATTCTCCTGTGGACAGCCCTATAACCGACAAAAAGATAAACTATTTCTTAACTTTGTTCGCTTGGATGAAACGCCATTCCTAAAAACGCGTCAATGATGTATAGAGCCATTTTAAGCACTTTATTGATAGCAGTTGTTTATTCTACAACCTTGCTTTCACAGATTTCTATTGGATTAACAGGAGGCACAGCTGCTGCTGGTGAGACGATAGATATTGACGTCACGGTAAGTGATTTCACAGATATTGTATCGATGCAGTTTTCCATTAATTGGGATCCTGATGTTTATACGTACAGTAGCATACAAAATGTAACGGAAGACCTGGAGCAGTTCTCAGAAGCTGGTAATATTGGTACACCTCCATCAGCCGTGGCTGTAAGCGAGGGCCAGCTTACCACTACGTGGAGTTTGGACAGCACAGATCCCAGATCTTTACCTGACAATACAAGATTATACACGATCAGACTGAATGCCATAGGTGCGCCTTGTGCCAGCAGTTCTATTAGTCTGAGTCGTACACCGAGAAATATTGAGGTAGCTGATGATAATCTCGTCGACATTGGCGCTGTAGCGTCTAATTCTACGATTAGTGTAGATGGGACAAATTGCCCTACTGATGGTGGCGACAATGGAGGAAACAACGGTGGCAATAATGGAGGAAATAACGGAGGAGACAATGGAGGTAATAATGGCGGTATGACTACCTTTCCTGATTGCTCTACCATGTGTAGTGGCTCTGACGATGTATCACTGATCATCGATTGTATTGCAGCAGATCCAGGTGCTACGGGCATATGCGTGCCAGTCACAGCGAATAATTTCACTAACATAGCAAGTCTACAGACTGGTGTCAGCTGGGATGCGTCAGAATTACGGTTCAGCTCAGTTAATGATGGAGCGCTTACTGGATTCACCTTAAATGAGTCAAGAATAGACGAAGGTATCCTAAGATTCCTATGGATAATTGGCTTTAGTGATGACCCTGTGACAGTAGACGATGAGTCTGTGTTATTCGAGTTGTGCTTTGATGTGTTAGGGGCCGACGGAGTTTCTTCAGAAGTAGAGTTAGTTGATATTCCCAACTTTGATATAGAATTAGCGACTGGAGAAGGTGTTACAGCAGCGAGTTGTGTGCAGCCTGGTAGAGTTAATATCGGAGATGCTGGCAGCGATGGAGGTAATAATGGAGGCGACAATGGAGGTAATACCGGTGGGGATAACGGCGGAAATAATGGAGGAGATAACGGCGGAAACAATGGTGGCGATAACGGCGGAAACAATGGAGGCAATCAAGGAGGCGGTACAGAAAATTCCTGTGCTGATAGTTCAGATGCCAGCCTAATCGTACAAGGTGGCAGTGTCGCAGCTGATGCGAATCTCTGTGTTCCAGTTACCGCAGCTAATTGGGTAAATATTGCCAGCCTACAGACAGCAATGGAGTGGGATCCAGCAGTATTGCGCTTTTCTGGTGTAAATGAACGAACGATCACAAATTTTACACTCAATGAAAATGAAGTAGATAACGGTATTCTTAGGATTCTGTGGATCATCGGCTTCGGTGACGATCCGATCAGTCCAGATGACGGATCTGTCTTGTTCGAGGTTTGCTTCGATGGAATTGGTAGCGATGGACAGACCTCCGATTTAGAATTCGTAGACATACCCAATTTTGACATAGAACTTGCCAATAATGATGGAAATGCGGAGACACTCTGTATCTCTCAGGGTAGAGTGGGTATAGGCAGCGGCGGTGGCCCTGTAGATCCGCCGAATACTGGCAATGGTGATGGCCTTAACTTATGTGAAGGCACATCAGACGTTGGTCTCATCATCGGAGACTTTAATAATGACATTGGAGAAAATGTCTGTTTGCCTGTGTCAACTAAGAATTTCACTAACATAGCGAGTATTCAGACTGCAATTGGATGGAACAGTAATGTACTATCATACACTGGGCTCAATGAAATAGGCATAACAGGTGTCTCTCTCAATGAATCCAATACTGGATCAGGTGAGCTTCGATTCCTATGGTTGATTGGCCTTGGCGAGACGCCAGTGACCTTAGATGATGATGCTGTTCTGTTCGAGTTGTGTTTTGATATAGCTGGATCTAATGGCGAGTCAGCAAGTGTAGAATTCGAAAGCAGACAGAACTTTGATATAGAAATATCTAACGCGGATGGAATTGCTCAATCAACCTGTATAGACAATGGCTTTGTGAGCATTGGTGATGATAACACAGGAGGTGGGGATCTTACCCTGACAGCTCAGACAGTCGTCGGCATGGACGGCCAAGAATCTTGTGTGGATGTAGCGGTTCAAAATTTCACGGATGTCCAGAGCGCTCAGTTTAATGTGCAGTGGGACTCTACTTTCTTGACCTATAGTAGATTCATTGACAGCGAGGTGCTCAATCAATTTGGAGAAGCCAATCTCAATCTGACTTCTGCGAATAACCTGAGAGCGACTTGGTCCCCCGTTAGTCCACAATCAGTAACGAATAACAGTGTGATAGCGACTTTCTGTTTCAATGTATCGGGGAGTTGTGCGGGTACTAACGCCTCTGATATAAGCTTTGTATCGACGCCAGAGATCAGCATTGAGTTTTCCGATGCCAGTAATAATTTATTGCCTGTCATGCTAAATGGTGGCCGTATAGCGCTGGATTGTGGCGTGATGCCACCTGATACAACTGATACTGGAGATTTAATGTTAGGCGCTGGCACAACTTCGACCCCTAACTGTCCAGATGATTTGACAGGGTCTATCACTGTATCGGCGCCAGTAGGAGCTGTGTCACCAGTGACTTGTACCTGGACGAATGAGAGCGGCACAGTCGTCAGCTCCAGCACTGATAATTGTAATCTATCTAATGTATTATCAGGTACCTACACACTGACAGCTACAGACGCTACAGGAGCTATGGGTGTCCGAGAATACACCATTCCAAGGGCTCCTGGTCCTGTGGTTAGTTTTGATGTCACTGATGCTGGATGTAACGTCGGCGGCAGTATCAATACAAATCTTACTGGAGACTTTGGACCATACACATTTGAGTGGGCTGGGGGCTTAGATCCAGTAGAAGATCAGTCTGATTTAGTACCAGCGACATATCAGCTGACGATTACAGACAGAAACAATTGCCAATATGTAAGGACGATACCACTACAAGGTGCTGTAGATACAGGCGAACCATTGGCCATCAATCTGGTCAACCTTCAGGATGGATCCTGTGATGGTGGGTCCAGAATCGAGATAGAAGCCGTCGGTGGTTGTTCTCAATATACCTACAGATGGACAGGGCCTAATGGCGAGACATCTAATGAAGAAGACATATTCAGAATAGCAGCGGGTACTTGGACAGTAGTCGTCACTGATGCCAGAGGTAGTGCTGTCTCCGAATCATTTACGATAGGGACCAGCATAGCTCAGATCGAGATATTAGAGGCAGGCATGGTTAGACCGACTTGCGAAGATTTGACCAGCGGTTCTATCGCTGTCAGCATCATGGGAGGATGTGGTAATTTTATTTTTGAATGGAATGGACCTAATGGGTTCAGAGCATCCAGCTCAGCCATCAATAATCTTGAGCCGGGAGAGTATGTTCTTGATGTCACAGATCAAAATGATGCGGGCATCGTAGCGACTAGAAGCTTCGTGCTCACAGTGGAGGGTAATGTTGATTTTAACTCTACTGTGGCTGATGCGACGAATCGTGAGGGTAACGATGGAGCAATTACAATTGACATACCAGCTGGTGGTTTAGATACATTGAGCTTCATGTGGAATGATGGATCTACTGACTTATCAAGAGAAGCATTAATGCCTGGCCAATATACGCTGACCATCTCAGATGGAACAGATTGCCCTACGATATTTGCTGCTGAAATCAAATGGGCAGCTATCTTTTTGGATGAAGTGGTCATACAGACTGCCATCTCATGTTTTGATCAGATGGATGCTGTCATCGGCGGCGAAGTGATCGGAGGATGTGAGGATCGTATCTTACGAATAAATGGAGTAGAGACAGTGCTTCCTTCGGCTAACTTAGCGCCAGGAATATACGAAATAACGGCGGACGACGCCTGCGGTACGATGGTCAGTAAAACGATTACGGTACCTGATTATCAGACATTTAGTATCGATCCGATGGTGACCTGTGCTGATGGATCCAATGCGACCATTACCTTGATCCCAACGAATGGTTCAGGCATCTTCTCCGTAGAATGGAGCGCTGGTACGAGTACTGATGACCCACTGGTGGTATCAGATGTAGGATCTGGCCCTGTCACAGCTTTAGTGAGCGATGGCTGTGATCAGATGGAAGTCACGATCAGTGCTACAGAAATAAGTAATGCATGCTCTGACATTGAGCCTCCATCTGGTAATTTCTGCAATGGCAGACCAATCATCACGCCTAATGGAGATGGTCTTAATGATGAATTTGTCTTAGACTGTAATGGATCAGCACCATCATCACCTAATGTATTAGGACTGTATGACAGATGGGGCAGACTGGTCTTCAGGCAGAATAATTACAGCAACACTTGGGCTGGTACTGATATGGATGGAAATCTTCTTCCTGAAGGCGGCTACATGTGGGTGTTGATTCTTGGAGAAGGAAGCAATAGAAGCATCGAAAGAGGTACCGTTACTCTATTAAAAAGCGGCAATTAGTAAAAATCCTGTTAACCGAGAACTATCAGCTTATTATGAAAAAATTACTAAGCATAACAATCATAACGATTCTATTCCTTGGCACTATCCACAGTCAGGTAAGACTACATAGTGAGAGAGGCATATTTACGCAGGGTCACATACACCCGGTGCTCATTAATCCTGGCGCTACTGGATTTAGTGACAGCCAGAATCTACTGTTTAATTTCAGAAATACCTGGGCCAGTTTTCCAGGTTCTCCTAGCTCGTACACCTTCAATTATGATGGACCTATCGGGAATCGTATCGGTATCGGAGCGCAGCTGATGAGTGATAGATTTGCTTCATTCGAGACTTTAAAAGGATTACTATCAGTCTCTTACAGCATTGAGTCAGATGTTAATAAAATAGGAGTCGGGATATCCTTAGAATATTTGCAACATACCATTTCAAGTGATGATGTCACTAATATTCTGGTGGACCCAAATGACGCAGAAATACTAAACCGCTTGGATGGCTCACAGTTTTTTGATCTGAGTTTAGGAGCTTACGGTGTGTATGATGATAAATTGATATACGGACTGACCCTTCCATCACTCGTCAGTGCCATGCTTAATGAGTTTGATAATGGGACTCAAGGCACCAATGACATCGGAGCTATCGCTCACGTAGGTTACAGACACCGACTTCCACAGTACGATATGATCGTAGAGCCTTCAATTATTTTTAAATACCTGATGTTGACTCCGACCCATGTTGATCTCAATATCAAAGTAGACTTGTTAGATGAAGCCCTAACGGGAGGGCTAAGCTATACAGTTGGCGGAGACGAAAGATTTGGATTCCTCGCAGGTGTTAATTTGGATAGTTTCGGTTTCTATTATTCTTATAACATCTCTTCCCATGACTTCCAGACATTTAACAATGGAAGCCATGAATTGACCCTAAAATACAACATTGGTTCTGGGTCAAAAGATAGCGTAAAGCCAGCAATGGGAGACAAGTAAGCCTATATTCTATACTGCCCTTAGTACATAATCTTCTTTATCACGATGAGCATAAGCAAGCTTACCAGCTTTGTTTTGCGTATTTTGACCAGACACTTCCTTTCCAAATGGCACTTAGAACAGCCATTGTAGTTCAGTCTGTTAGATATGGTATATAAAAAATATGCTATATGTAATCCATTGAAAAACGAACTTCATTTTGCAGATTTTCGGCCTTCATTTGCAAAATCTGTATCCAGTCTTTCGATTATTTTTACTTGCCGATTTCAGAGCGTAGTTCATTAATTGAGACCTCTATCACCCACTGATTTCAAGCACTAATTTGTGATATTTGTAAATCTATAGTGCTGACTACCAATGACTTATATCGCTTTTTGAAATAGGGTAAAACCATACAGCGATCACTCTAGTTTATTACATGCAGCTTTTAGTGTTAATAATCCTCAATTAACTACAAATGACGCTTTTCGGTAATATGAAAAATACCACATTGAATTTAACTGATATTCATATATGAAAATGTATATTTGTGAGAGGTATATACTGTATCAGGTGTAAAAGTACGCCCGTTGTATGTATCGCGAACTGAAAAAAGACGAAATCAACTGGTCTAATTGCTCAATTTTAATAACCGACGAAATCACCCCCCGAGCCTTAGTCCTTGCTCATTTCTCAGTTTACATTACTTAATTTTCTATTTGAATAGAAATTATCTACTTCTTTCTGTAACGATAAGTTATCAGCCGAAAATCGAATAAAACTCAAAACCCGGTATTAGATCTTGTCGTGATCTAGTATCGTGTAAGATAATCCTATTCTTAATCATTTTAATCTAAAATTCAATAACCAAAACTCAATCTCATGAAAGTGAAGAATTTTACTTACTTGTGGTGTTACTTCGTGCTTAGTTGCATGTTTGTGATTCCGCACATGTCTTACAGTCAGGGGAACACCCTTGCTTGTAATGACAATGTCCAAATATCACTCGACGCAACTTGCGGTGGGGTTACTTTGGATATGCTTCTTGAAGGAGGCATCCCAGCATTCTCCGTGGCGCAATCAGGACCAAACGCAGGTTTTGGATACGGCATTGAGGTGAATGGTATTACTGGTAGAACGGCGAGCACTGCAGAGTGTTCTCTTTTTGGCGTTGACTCA
Organism: uncultured Saprospiraceae bacterium; assembly: GCA_937929945.1. Lineage (GTDB taxonomy): Bacteria > Bacteroidota > Bacteroidia > Chitinophagales > Saprospiraceae > CALFUK01. Next base: position 1,941 of record CALFUK010000036.1, on the reverse strand, counting down.
AACGATAGAGGCTCTGCGCTGACTATTGCTGATTTCGGCCCCATGACTACAATGTGTGGTACAGATAATCCATTAAGGCCTAAAGCTGAGTTTCCTTGGGGGAATTTTGTTAACGAAACTGTTACTTACAAGATAACTGAGTTATCTGGTGGTAATTCATGTTGGGGTACTGCTACTATTGAGCTTAATGCTAGGCCAGTAATTAATACGCCTGCATGTACTGCAATGGACGTTCCTACAAATTCACCAAGTAAGATCACATTATCAGGAAATATTTCTGATGATGATGATGACGATGCAGAGCTTGATGCTGCATGGCACGTTAATACTGCCACTGGTGAAGGTTTAAACGTCAGTAATAATGTTGAAGTTGGAGAGTGGTATGCTGATCTACTAGAAATAGATCCTCCCTGCGCTCATGTATTAACCTGGGAGTCATCACTAAAATATCCTGTATTTAGCCCAAAAGGTGAAGTAGATTGGATACTTGCTGATCTTGAAGTTTATTCATACACTGTAGTAGGTGGCGTTCTTCAAGCTACTCCTTTAGTTAGTGGAGCGACCATTAGTGCTAAAACTCAACTTCTTGTAAAGGCTTCAGCTGCTAATGCAATAGGTTCTTACAAGTTAACATTTAATGGTGTTTGCGGTGGTACTGTAAAGCAATTCCCACAGGTTTGGTGCGCTGGTGCTCCATCTTGTTTTGTTAGCTATGGTGATTTTTCAGATCTTATTGATGGCGGTTGCTATGATATAGAGCTGTTGCCAGAAGTTAGAACAGAGACAGGTGATATCTGTGATAAGCAAGTTGTAAATGTGAAGTACTTCGGTAAAATCACAAACCACGGTACTCCGTCTACAGTTCTACTTTTAGATCAAACATATGAAATCTTACCGCTAACAATTTACAGTGGTGGATTAGAGTCTAATCCTAATGACGATGATGTAGATCCTACACCTATTGATCCAATGACTGGTTCAGGTACTGGTACTAAGGTCTTCTTCCCTAAAGCATTTGGACCATTAGATTGTGGTGTTGCTTCAGCTGATGATTTAGACCCAGAAACAATTCGCGCTGCAGCATCTAAGACAGGTTCAGGTACGTTCGCATACCCATACTTCTTAGATATGCACGATGTAGTTGATGCGACTAAAGAGTTCTGTACGATCGTACATACAGCTGTAGCAGTCGATACTGTTGATACAATGACTCTTATGGACCCTGATGGCCAACCTAACAATGGTGATGAGATTTGGGTACTTCTTCCAGTGGTGAAGAAAGACATCGTAGAAACTAAATTCTGTGAGACATTCAAAATCAATGCTGCGGGACAACCTGTAGTAGATAGAAATAGAGACGGTGTTTGTGACGCTACTGTATTTGTATACGATGATGGTGCTGGTGTAGGCGATCCTATCGCTACTGGTGTTACTGATTGTGCTGTAGCATCTTCACCTCAAGTTGAGCTATTGGTACCAGACAAGTTCTGTAACCTCGTAGTTAGCTATGATGATAGTGCACCTCTTGCTGCTTGTGGTGGTGGAGTAAAAGTTATCAGAAACTGGACTGTTTTAGACTGGTGTAATTCATCATCAATCATAACAGGAGTACAGTACATAGAAATCAGAGATACAGAAGCACCTGAGCTGGAAGAAGAGTTAGATGATGTAATTGCATCAATCGAGCCTTGGACCTGTTCAGCTAAAGTGAAGCTTCCAACAATTGAAGCTAAAGATAACTGTAGTGAGCTATCATTTGACTTTGATCCTATCGAAGGAAGAGTGGTGGATGGTTACATTGTTGATCTATGGCCAGGTAATGGACCGATCACAGTACAAGTTGCCATTTCAGATGAGTGTGGTAATACGACGAAGACAAGTTTTGATGTAGTGGTAGGTGATGACGTACCTCCAGTGCCAATTTGCCAAGATAACTTAGTA